>NZ_QSQJ01000019.1:0-30457 GCF_003436715.1 Prevotella sp. TF12-30
GTTGTTTGCTTCCCTAATTAAGTTTTCGGACGGCCTCCCCCCATTTCGCGCTTGCTACGCAAGCGACCAATGACTTGGTGATATAAATGTGAATGTATGCTCTTGTCCATTTTTTACTTTAATTTTAGGCGCAAATATATATTCTTTTATCGGATATACCAAAATCGAATATCACATGGAATTAAATCTACAATCGTGTAATAATTCATAAAAAAGAAGGCTTATGCTTGGTTGTTTCAAGTTTTTATCTTATCTTTGCGGTAGAAACAAAAATGATGATTATGAAGTCAAAGGAATACTATATATCACTGATTTTATCTCATGCCGAAGAGCTGAAAAAGAACTTCGGAGTAAAGTCATTGCGCCTTTTTGGCTCAGTTTCCAGAAATGAACAGAAAGAAGGTAGTGATGTTGATATATGTGTAGATATGGAACCCAAAATGTTCCTTGTGGTTAGATTAAAGCGATTTTTAGAAAACTTACTAGAATGCTCTGTTGACATAGTAAGAATGCACAAGCATATAAATCCATTCCTTCTTAAAGAAATAGAACATGACGGAATATACATCATCAAATAGAATAGTTGGTACCTTAATACAAATTAAGGACGCTATCAAACAATTGCAAGATTGGAACAAAGATGTACAGACTGTTGATGATTACTATTGTACACCTGAGGGAATGAAGAATCTTGCAGCTAGTTGTATGCTTATAGAGGCAATTGGAGAAGGAGTCAAACTAATTGACAGATTAACACAATCTCGCCTATTAATTGAACGTCCAGAAATACCATGGCAAGATGTTATTGGCATACGTAACCATATTGCACATGGTTACTTTGATATAGACGGAGATATAGTGCTAGATGTCATCAAGAACAATCTCGATGACTTATTAGCAGCCATCGAGTATTTTATAGCAGAATTCTAACTATCCCAACATCCGCTGCAGCCCAGTCGAGCCCCTTCAGCTCTTCTTGGCTGCACCACTTGCTATCAGCGTGCTCACGCCTCCTGAACCCATTAGCATCGCCTTTTGGCGTACACAGAAAGGCAGTCATGGTTATCGAAAAATCAGGATACTCGTGATTCACGGTCACCAACTCCTCTCCTACTTCTACAGGATACTCCATCTCCTCCATCAACTCACGAGCCAATGCCTGTTGAGGAGTTTCACCAGGTTCTATCTTGCCACCAGGAAACTCCCATTTATAGCTGGTATATTCAAACTTCGTCTTGCCTTTCTGCATGCAGAGGTACTTGCCATTGTGGCAAACAACGGCTGCTACCACATTATAATGTTTCATTGTCTTATCAACTTAAAATATCATCTACTCGATTTAAAATATCATTTACTCCATCCATTGGAAATCTTCCTGCAATTCCTGCGGCAACGGATTATCCATGTGAATATCATACAATATGGAACCATTCGTCGTTGCATCCTTTCTTGGATTCTCCAAATGACCAGTTCCGATATAGGTATATGGCAGAGTAATACCATTCTCGGCACTCACCTTTCTCACAAATACCAATACCCTTTTGGCTGCCCGCTGCAAAGCCTCATCCTTGGCAGAAATACGGGCAATACTTTCCCATTGGAAAACATCTGGAGATAAGAACTTGTCATTATACTTCAAATGATCATCCAGAGAAGCATCCTTCTTCAAACCAGCAAAGACATACATATTGCCATTTTTATAGTATGTGCCATACTGATTGTGCTTCGGATTCTCCAATATTTTCAAGAGCACCTGGTCCTGGCGATAATCCTGCCATAACAGGAAATCCTCTGTTTCATCAGCATATCTTGCCTCATATTGCGTCAGCCCATAGTTGAGTAAATCTTGCAGATAAGCCTCATATTCCTGTTCTCTTTCACCACACAAATGCACTTCACTCTCTTTTATCTTCACCGCATTTCCATCTTCCAGGAATCGCAAAGCATGCTCCAGTTGTTCTAACTTAAAACCAGGAATCTCCTCCTGGATATTGGCTTCTATGTGCGATAACCAAGTCTCTCCGCTCAGTAAATTTTTGATTACCAAATACTCATGCTCTCTTACCAAAGGCAAAAGACTTGAAAGATAGTTGATGCAAGCTATCTGCTCTTCTGAGAATACAGGTAAATCCTCTTCCTCTATGCCCTTCAAGAAGCCATAATAAGAATTGGTTTTCTTGGAACCAATCTTTATCTTCATGAATTTCAAGAGATTAGGAGCATAATCACTATTCATATAATCCATGTGCGATGGATAAGACGGAGTCTTCAGATATGCCTTGAAATTCTGATAATCCATCTTCAGATAGTTGATGCGATTGAAATTCTCGCTCTCTATCTTGTCAATGATTTCTTCTTTAGAAAGATCGTCGATATGTATCTCAACACCATAATTGTCCAGACCCAAACTTTTGAAATCATTCCTTACCATAAACTTCAAGAGTTTCTTTTCCAAAATGGAATTTCGGGAAAGACTACCAAGTGCCAAGGCTATATGAACGCTACGCTTATAGCTGTTGCCGATGAAATCGAGTATCGTAACATAAGGCTTGTTGGCATATTTACGAAGTCCTCGACCCAATTGCTGTAAGAAGATGGTACTCGATTCCGTTGGGCGCAGGAAAAGCACCATGTTGACACCAGGAATATCCACACCCTCGTTCAGAATATCTACAGCAAACAGGATTTCCAAATCCCGGTTTTCATCTTGCAAATTATTGTAGGCACGAATACGTTCACCGGTCTTGTTCTTACCACTCAAGAAAGCTGTATGATAATAATCACCCAGATTATCAGCCATCATTCTAGCATGCTGGATGTTTCTACAGAAAGCCAGAGCCTTCAGTTTCTGTCCTTCCATACGATGTTTCTCTATCTGTTGATGGATAAACTCACAGTTTTCCGGTGTTGAAATCTGTGATATCATACGGCGTTCTCCAGAAGCAGTCAAGCCATAATCAACCAGTTCGTCACGAATACCGAAATAATGGAATGGCACAATCAGGTCATTGATGATGGCATCACGAAGTCGCAACTCGTATGGGATATTATTGCCGAAAATCTCTACTACATCCTGATTATCCATACGGTTCTCGGTAGCTGTCAAACCCAGCAGGAACTCTGGCTCAAAATAGTCGATGATTTTCCGATAACTGTCCGCAACAGCATGATGACACTCATCGATGATGATATAATCGAATTCCTTCTTATCAAAGAGTTCGAGTGAGCGACACATCGACACATTAGTAGAAAACAGAAAATCTTCTTCTGTTTCCTTTGCTTCCGCATTATACAAGCCGCAAGTTTTAGAGCCACCAAATACCTTTTGGAATGTCTCTAAGGATTTCTTCAAGATAGACCCCTCGTGCACAATATAGAGTAATCTGTCTGGATTGAAATTGAGCGCATCGAATGCTGCCAGATACGTTTTTCCAGAACCTGTAGCAGAAATCACCAAAGCCCTCTCCTGTCCGATGGCACGATAACGATTCAATTCACGAAGCGCCTTGCGCTGCATATAGTTTGGCTTGATATCGGAATTTGCCATATCGTAATCCATATCCCAACGCTCTATCGCAAAACTGAGTTTTGTAGAGTAATCCTTGATTCTATCCTGTGACAGTTCATAAGTCTGGTTCCAAAGATTTTCAAACTCATTCATTGCATCAAGATAGGCCTCGGTATCACGGTCGCTGTTTACAACCAAATCCCACTCTATGTTTTTCAATAAAGCATAGCGGGTGATATTAGATGAACCCACAACCATCTCGATTCCATCTTCCATCTCGAAGAGATAGCCCTTGGAGTGGAATCCATTGGTAGAATAGTTTTTCTCATCGTGGAAGCTTTCGTCATCCAGATGGCATTCAAAATTGGGATATCGGGTCAGGCTCATGAAAAAGTTCAAAGATTCTACGTCCGTAAAGTTCTGATAAGTAGAAGTGATGATTCTTCCTTTGGCTCCACGTTCAACGGCAGCCTTGATATCTTTAGACAGGAGTACCAGGCCGGCTTTCTTGATAAAGCTGACTGAGAAATCAAATGCCTTGCAGCGACGCAAGTTCATCTGAATGGTTGACAAGAATGTTGTCTCTGTATAATTGGTTAAAAATCTCGATTCCATAAGCCCCGCTTTTTATTTTCACGTGCAAAAGTACAAAAAAGAATCCAGTTACTTCACTGTTTCTAATGTTTTCTGATGTATCACGATATTTTTTTCCTTTTTTCTCTGGTTTTCAAGCTAAAAAAAATCTTGAAACTACTTACGACAACGTAACCAATCCTTTCACTATGGTTGGATGGGGATTGCAAATCCCCAGGTTTTATCGGTCGAACATTTTTCCATAGCGGATTGCAAATCCGCTAGAACGCCTGACGGAAAACATAAACCAAAATGTTTTTCTATTTTAATGCCACTAATGCCACACACAGGCTAAGTATCTGATTTAATATAAGCTATTTTATCGAAAATTCAGAGAGAAACCAACTCATAATTGGTACTTCTTCCACCTTCTCCAGTTGGCTTTAATATACCTTTGGCTATCAAATCCCTGATATCACGATTGGCGGTATCTTGAGAGCAATGATTAATCTTATACCATTTGGAAGAATTCAGCTTCCCTTCGAAACCATCAAAAAGCATATTGAGAACCTTACGCTGACGCTCGTTGATGGAAACAGAACGATGCGCATCCCAAAATCTGGACTTGCGTAACACTCCTTCAGTTTTCTCAAAAGCTGCTTCCAACGCCAACTTCAATGTCTGTAAAAACCATTGAATCCAAGGTGTCACGTCAAGACCTCCTTTCTGTGCCTGCTCCAAATATTGATAATAATCTTTACGATGATTCAGAATTTCAGAAGAAAGACTGTAGTATCGCTGGGAGGTCTGATCGGCACGGGATAACAACAATTCCGTCAACGTTCTGCAAATACGACCATTACCATCATCAAATGGATGAATCGTCACAAACCAAAGGTGCATCACGGCTGTCTTTACCAACGGATCAAGCGTATTCTCAGAATCAAACCAGCGGAGAAAATCTGACATCATATCTGGTACATCCTTGCTTGCCGGAGCTTCATAATGTATCTTCTCATGACCTAATGGTCCTGAAACCACCTGCATAGACTCTTCACCCTGTCGCCAATCGCCCACCAGAATTTTATGGATGCCACTTCTTCCAGTAGGAAACAGAGCTGCATGCCATGAGAATAAACGCTCGGCATCCAACGGCATATCATGATGCTGCACTGCATCTATCATTACCTGTACCACTCCTTCTGTATAATGATCGGAGTTTTTCAAACCTTCATACTCCAGTCCTAATTGACGGGCTACAGACGAGCGGACACTATCTCTATTCAATTCCTCACCTTCAATTTTTGCAGAGTGTACAATTTCCTGAGTCATAGACTCCAACATAGACAGGTTCTGTTCTTCAAAACCGAACATAGAAACTCTACCCAGCAATTTACCTCTTAGCAAATTGATTTCTGCCAAGATATTACTGAAACTGGTATCATCCCATTGCATGTGGGGCCAACCTTCTTGCTGCCAAATATATTTTGTTCCTCTCATCATTGCCGCATTTTTAATCTTTCATTTTAAATGTACCTGCAAAAATAGACATTTTTATCGAATATTGCAAGTTTTGCGGAGATTATTTGGCTTATTCTCCGCAAATTTGCGGAGAATAGCAACAAAAGGATGAGAAAGTCATATATAGTCGTACAACTAAGAGGTATATAGTTGTACGCTTTAAAGGTGTTACCACTAAGCTCAACAGACGTGCTGACTGCAGTCAGCAGACCTGCCGACTAGGCTCAGCACGTCTGCTGAGCCTAGTGACAACGTTCAAGAAGATACTTCCTTGAACCCCGAAAGATATATGCTTGTACCCCAAACGATACTTACTTGAACCCCGAAAGATATATACTTGTCCCCCAAACGATACTTGCTTGTACCCCAAAAGATATGTTCTTGAACTCCAAAAGATATATTCTTGAACCCAGAAAGAAACATCCTTGCAATCAAGAAGATACATTCTTATAATTAATATCCATAATCGTGGAATAAATACCACACAATTTTACATGTCCTCCATCGACAACCCCTGGTATCCGATATTGAAATTCTTTTATTTCGTTTTGTCTTCCGAAGAACTTCATTTTTTATAGTTTCTTTTTAATGTTATTTTCGAAACCGCCGTTTCCGAAATAGCGGTTTCAAATGCAAAGTTAAAAAAAAAAAACTGAATATCAGTATATTTGCTTATCAATTTAAGCTTTTTTATTTGTTTGAACATTATTGATATTTCCGAAATAGTGGTTTCGAATGCAAATATTTCGTCAAGGAAAAACCAACTCATAATTGGAACTTCAGTCTTCCCCTCCAGTCGGTTTCAATTCAGAATGCTTGTTTAAAAGTAATCAGGATGTATTATGAAAGGGAAAAGAAACTGCAGTGACCATATTGTAAATATAACTCTGATTTTTATTTCTCCGGTTCAAACAACAGAAAAATGAGGGAAGAAGAGATGTTGGCTTTTCCCTTAAGGAAAAATAAAAATATCCTTAAGGGAAAAAATATTTTTCCTTAAGGGAAAGTTTTTCTTTCCTTAAGGGTAGTTTTTAGACTTAGAAACTTTATAAAGTTATTTCTTAACAGTATAAACTAATTGATAGGGATTATAAATCCCTGAAGTAATAAGAGGTTAGGTCGTTTTTTTAACGGCGGATTGCAAATCCGCCGAAACGGAAACCTCAGTCTTACAGGAAGGCAATGGTCAAACCTGCCATCACGATACTTACCATCGACATCAGCTTGATGAGGATATTGAGGGATGGACCCGAGGTATCCTTGAACGGATCACCAACGGTATCACCTACAATCGTAGCCTTGTGATTCTCACTACCCTTGCCTCCGAAGTTGTCCTCCTCTATCATCTTCTTGGCATTATCCCATGCACCACCAGAATTGGACATGAAGACGGCAAGCGTGAAGCCGGCTGCAAGTCCGCCCGTAAGAAGACCCAAGACTCCAGCTACTCCCAAAACCAGACCTACTACTATCGGAATGATGATGGCAAGCAAGGACGGAATAATCATCTCACGCTGAGCACTGCGCGTACTGATCTCCACACATCTTCCATAATCAGGCGTAGCCTTGCCCTCAAGGATTCCCTTGATCTCACGGAACTGGCGACGTACCTCCTGAACCATAGATTCAGCCGCACGACCTACAGCTCCCATCGTCAGTCCACAGAACAGGAAGGCTGCCATCGCTCCCAGGAAAGCACCCACCAGCACCTTCGGATTGATGAGATTCACCTGGAAGAAATTGATGAAATCGATGGTAGTGGCATTCGATGGGTCAAAGATGTTTCCGGCTGCATCCACATACTGCTTGCCATTCTCTACCGCACGAATCATGGCTATCTTGATTTCCTCAATGTAAGATGCAAGAAGCGCCAAAGCAGTAAGGGCTGCAGAACCGATGGCAAAGCCTTTACCTGTGGCAGCAGTGGTATTGCCAAGTGCATCGAGTGCATCGGTACGTTCACGCACCTCCTTACCCAGTCCGCTCATCTCCGCATTACCTCCGGCATTGTCGGCAATAGGACCGTAAGCATCCGTTGCCAGGGTGATACCCAGCGTTGACAGCATACCCACGGCTGCAATACCTATGCCATAAAGTCCTACGCTGATAGACTTGGCAGAGAGCGACATATCAAAACCATTGGCACAGAGATAGCTGAGCATGATGGCTACGGAGATGGTAACCACAGGCACCATGGTAGAGATCATTCCCGTTCCTATTCCCTTGATAATCACCGTGGCAGGACCCGTCTCTGATGCCTCGGCAATCTTCTGGGTTGGTCGGTAGCTCTGCGAAGTATAATACTCCGTAGCCTGACCGATGATGACACCAGCCACCAATCCACTGATGACAGAGAATGAGAGTCCGAGCCAATTCTCGATACCCAGAAGATATAATATAATAAAGGTAGCCACGGCGATAAGACCGGCACTGACATTGGTACCTAATCCCAGGGAATGGAGCAGATCCTTCATAGATGCACCCTCCTTGGTACGAACCAGATAGATGCCGATGAGCGAGAGGAAGATGCCGATGGCTGCGATGACCATAGGAGCGATGACGGCACGGAGCTGCATATCGCCGTTCATGGCAAAAGCGGTAGCTCCCAGGGCAGCTGTAGAAAGAATGGAACCGCAATAGCTCTCGTAAAGGTCGGCACCCATTCCGGCAACATCACCCACATTATCTCCTACATTATCGGCAATGGTAGCCGGATTCCGGAGATCATCTTCAGGGATGTTCGCCTCCACCTTACCCACCAGGTCGGCTCCCACATCGGCTGCCTTGGTATAGATGCCTCCTCCCACTCGGGCAAAGAGAGCCTGGGTAGAAGCACCCATTCCGAAGGTAAGCATCGTAGTGGTGATGGTAACGAGGGCGGTTGCCTCGCCGGCATATACGGCGTTCAGAACAACAAACCAGATGGCGATATCGAGCAGACCGAGTCCTACCACGACAAGTCCCATCACGGCACCGCTGCGGAAGGCTATCTTCAGTCCCTTGTCAAGACCTGTACGTGCCCCGTTGGCTGTACGAGCCGAAGCATAGGTAGCCGTCTTCATACCGAAGAAGCCTGCCAGTCCGGAGAAGAGACCACCCGTAAGGAATGCGAACGGAACCCACGGATTCTGCACTTTCAGTACGTAAGCCATGAAGGCGAAGACGATGGCGAGCACCACAAAGACGATGGTCACCACCTTATACTGCTGCTTGAGATAAGCCATCGCACCTTTTCTTACATGCGCCGCAATCTCTTTCATTCTGTCGGTTCCCTCATCTTCCTTCATCATCGAACAGAAGAAGAACCATGCCATACCCAATGCTACAACGCTGGCTATCGGGATGAGCCAAAATACTAATGGAATGTTGTTCATAACGGTATAATTGTTTTTGGTTTATAAATCTGATTGTCAGTTGATTGATAATGCAAAAATAGTACTTTTATCCGACAACTCCAAATAAAAGGAAGAAAAAATCTTTTTCTGAATGAAAAATTTGGTAGTTACTGAATAAAGCTGTAACTTTGCACATCCAAACGGAAGTTCAGAACATCAAGAAAAAGATTAGTAATTAAAAAGCAATATAAACAACCATAGTAAAGCAATGACAATGCACAAGAAACATCATTACCGCGAACTGCTCTCGATAGGATTTCCTATCATCATCGGACAACTGGGAACCATCATCCTGGGATTCGCCGACACGCTGATGATCGGTCATCACAGTACCCCCGAACTGGCGGCAGCAGGACTGGTAAACAATATCTTCGGTCTCGTTTTTGTATCCTATATGGGATTCACCTACGGACTCACCCCTATCATCGGCAGACTCTACGGAGAGGAACGTACCGACGTCATCGGTCAGAAGGTGCGCAACTCCTTCCTTGCCAACATGCTGACGGGAGGCATCTTCACCCTTGCCCTCATCCTGCTCTATCTCAACCTGGCACATATCGGACAGCCGGAGGAACTGCTGGAGCTTATCCGCCCTTACTTTCTGGTGAATCTGGCATCAGTGCTCTTCATGGGAATCTTCTATACCATGAAGCAATTCCTCGACGGAATCGGACAGACTAAGGTGGCGATGTGGGCGATGATAGGCGGTAACATCGTGAACATCCTGGGCAACTGGGTGCTCATCTATGGTGTGGCTGGCTTCCCGGAACTGGGATTGCTCGGAGCCGGAATCTCTACCCTGGCAAGTAGAATCCTGATGGCACTGGCGATGGTAGGAATAGTAGTGATCAGCAGGAAATTCAGAACCTACAGTTATGACATTGTACACAGTTGCGTAAACAGGAAGGATTTCAAGGAGATGAACCGACTGGGCTGGCCGGTGGCTCTCCAACTAGGTATGGAATCGGCTGCTTTTACGCTGAGTTGCGTGATGGTAGGCTGGCTCGGCACCATTCCATTGGCAGCTCACCAGGTAATGATTACCATTTCGCAGCTCTTCTACCTCGTGCTTTCAGGTATGGCAGCAGCCATGGCCATTCGTGTGAGCCACTTTATGGGTCAGAAAGACTATGCCGCCGTTCGCCTCAATGCCTACGACGGATTCCGACTGAACCTGCTGTTCTCGCTCTGCATGGGTCTGCCGGTACTTCTGCTCCGCCACCAGATAGGTGGATGGTTTAATGATAACGTAGAGGTACAGGCGTATGTAGCTACGCTGATTATCCTGATGATGGTTTATCAGTTTGGCGATGGTCTGCAATACACCTTTGCCAATGCGCTTCGAGGCATTGCCTGCGTGAAGCCGATGGTGCTCTATGCCTTCATCGCCTATTTCGTCATCTCTCTGCCTTTGGGTTATACCCTCGGTTTCCCTTGCGGCATGGGATTGCTGGGCATCTGGATTGCCTTCCCGTTCGGTTTGACCATTGCCGGCGAAATGTATCGGAGAAGATTTGAGAAGGAATTGAAAAAGATAGAAAAAAATGAATAAACAAAGTCGCCCTGAAAGGGCAAAAGCTTTGAAATTGAAAGCTTTTGCCCTTTCAGGGCGACTTTTGTTTTTTGCCAACATTACCCAGGGCGATGCCCTGGGCTAAGAGCTTCTGCCCTTTCAGGGCGTATGGGGTAAACCTCGTTGGCTCTGGGCATGTAGGTATAATCAGTATTCTAAATGAATCTTACTCAGCAACCTGCTCAGCACGATCATCTACATTCTCACCCTCTGTTGGAGCAAGAGTAGCCTTGAAATCTGTGATACCATACTTAGCGAGGATGTTGTACCACTGGAGGAGCTTCTTGATGTCGCTGTCGTGTACACGGTCGCGATCGTAGTTAGGAAGAACCTCAGCGAAGTAATCGTGAAGCTCAGCAGCAGGAGCCTTCTTGTAGTTGAAAGAACTTGGCTTGCCCTCTTCCTTCTTGCTTACGCTGTCGAGTACCTCCCACAATGGCACCTCGTCTGCATCTGTGTACATAGCGATGTCACCAAGGCTGGTTACACGGTCTGTAGCGAAAGCTGGTACACGCTTGTGAGTTTCGTCGAGAGTCTCAACGATAAGAGTTCTGTTACCTCTTGATACCAATTTGTAAAGGCCTGGTTTGCCTGCAATTGAAAGAATTGTTTCCATTGTCTATTATAATCTATTTTTATTTTTTAATATGATCAATTATCTGATGGATTGAGCAGATTGAGCAGATGCACTACCTGCGCTTCTACATCGTTCACCCCATCATTCACGATTTCATAATCCGAACGGGCTATCAGCTCTTCCTGCGGCATCACGGCATCTATCCACTGCTGCGCCTTCTCCTGAGAGATATGATCGCGCTGCATGATGCGCTGCAGACGAACGGCAACGGGAGCCGAGACACATACCACCTTATCGAAATGGGTACGACGATGGAACCCACTATCAAAGAGGATGGCACTCTCCATCCACTCACAGTCGCTCTGCTCGAAATCACGAGCCACTGCGGGATGCACCACATCGTTTACCGCCTGCTTGTTTGCTTCGCCTGTCAGGATAAACTGGGCAAGCACCGGTTTCTGCAAGATACCATCGGCACTGTACACCTCCTCGCCGACCAACTTCTTCAAGCCCGTCTGCAAGTCAGCATCCTGCCTCATCAACCGCTTAGCCCCGGCATCGCAGTCATAAACCCTGACGCCGTGCTTCTCCAGGATTCTGCACACATAGCTCTTTCCGCTACCTATGCCCCCCGTTATAGCTATCTTCATAACAATGAATTGTAAATTATCAATCATCATTGCTGTTCCAGCAGATAATCTACCGTTTCCATTTCCAGCGATGCCTTGCTTACCGAACGAGGCACACTACGCAGCTGCAGGGTACACTTATCTGAAGGATTGGCAGCGATTTCATTATAATCCACTACCACCGTAAACTGGCCAGGCTTGATGGTTCTGAAGAGACTAGCTCCGATGGTGAACTTCACCGACACCTTGGACGGGAAAGTTCTGAGCACCTTATCGGGCGGCATATTGATAGCCGTAATCGGAACATCCACCGTTTCCTCGGTCAGCACATCCGGATACACAGCCAGTCGAACCATATCAGGCATCACCTTCACGCCTCGAATCTTCTTGATGCGCACGTTTTCCCGGATGGTATCCTGGAGATTGCGGTAATAGAAAGGTACGATCTCTACAGCCTTGACCTCATCGAGCTGTCGCTTGTTGGCATATACGGTAACCATAGAAGGGAAAAAATCGGTATGCGCCAGATAATAGCTCTTGCTGGTAGTAATCTTTCCCCTGAACACCACCGGCACCTTCTTGGAAGCACCATAAGTGAAGTAGAAATCAAACTTGCCCGGCTTTACCTGCAGGAGTTTGCTCGAACCATAGAGCTGCGAGAGAATCTGCTTCTGGACATCAGCTACCGGAATCACACCCTGTCCCTCTGTTTCATCTGCATAGTTGTTAAACTTGAAATTAAGCGGACGGAAAGCATAGGTTATCAGGGTGAATCCCTTATCACGCACCGTAATACGCACAGTATCAGGCAAATCTCCTGTTATCACCGCATTACGTGGTGTTCCCACCAGGCGCATAGGAATCTTATATTCCCTCTCCATGGTCTCATTGAGCGTCATCATCAACCAGAAGACGCCACTGAGAGCGAGAAAGAATAAAAAAATCAGAAACTCCTTATTCAGGCCACTGAACAGGAAGTTTCTGACAGCCTTCAATATATTCCGAATACTATGCATCAGAATTCTATGAATAGACTACTGTGCGTTAGGAGTCTGGCTAGCTGCGTCTGCGAAAACGTAACCCTTAGCAACAGTGATGACTACGCCACGTGCAATCTCTACATCTACTGTATTAGCCTGGAGATCTACACGCTTAACAGTGCCATACACACCACCGCCAGTAACCACCTTTGTACCTTCTGCCAAAGAATTCTGGAACTTACGTATCTCTTTCTGCTTCTTCTGCTGAGGACGAATCATGAAGAACCACATGATAGCGAAGATAGCTACCATCATAATGAGGAAACTCATGCTGCTACCACCAGCAGCAGCCTGCAATACTAAATTTGTCATGTCTTTATTCTAATTGATTAATGTTGTTTATTCTTGAATATCACTATATATTATCGAAAGTATTCATATATATAATGTACGCGCGTACATTATATATATATACTCTCTATACATTAGCCTTCCTTATGTCCATGAGGTCCATGAGGTCCATGGTGACCACCCTTGCGCTCAGGCAACTTCTTCTGGATCAAGCCACGAGAGATGAGGAAGCGGGCGATGGTATCGAGCATGCCGTTTACATAGCCACCACTGCGAGGAGTACTATAGAGCTTGGCAAGATCTACATACTCATTGATGGTAACCGTAGCAGGAATGCCAGGGAAAGTCATCAACTCGGCAATGGCAATCTGCATGACTACTACATCCATATAAGCCAGGCGGTTGAAATCCCAGTTGCGGCAAGCATCGCCGATATAGTGCTGATAAGCATCGCAGTTGAGCAATGTAGCACGGAAGAGCTTGCGGGCAAAGTCGCGGTCCTCTTCATCCTTATATTCCGGAAGCAATTCCTGATCAGCCTTGCTGGTTGGCTCGAAGCGCTTGATGGTCTTCAGCACGAAGGTATCGATGATATCCTTGTCATCATTCCAGTAGAGGCTTTTCTCCTCGAGCAAAGCATCGAGATCATCATTGTTCTGAATGAAGGTCTTGTAAGCACGGCGCCAGAACTCGCGGTCGTATGCATAATCGGTAAGTTCCTCCTCATGATCCTTGGTCATGGAACCGTCAATATAGCTGGCATAGAGATCGCTGGAGACGATGGCAGTATAAATCTTGCGTACTGTTTCGATATCCTCTTCCCAAGAAGACTTCTTCACATCAGCCCAGTCGGCGAGCATCTTGTTCTCTTCCAACTGCACGGCAAATCTATTGTATGCGAATCTTGAAGAAGGCTCAGGAGCACCCTCACGCTGAGCACGAGCCACCTCTACCTCATAGCGCTTCTGTGCCTCCTGGGTAAGAGCTACAATGAGTTGCAACATATAGTTGTACAAGTCATACGACTTAGAAAGAGCAAACAACAGCTCCTTTTCAGCATTATCAATATTATGATTGCTGTTCTGATAGTATGCGTAGGTTAACTGCACAATCTTACGTCTTATCAAATCCCTATTAATCATTCTCTAATAATTTAAAAGATTTATTTATATAATTACCTAAAACAGTGCAAATTTACATATTTAATATATAATATGCAAGAAAAGGGGCAATAATTTCTATTTTTTTAAGGTTAGGTGATGAGTTTTAGATATTTAACGGGCATTTTGGAGAAAATATCGCCCAGAAATTTGCATATTCCAAATAAAAGTAGTAATTTTGCACCCGCTTTACGAGAAACACTCGCGAGGCATGCTTCAAACAAAGCTAATCCGTGTGATGGCGAGTTAAGGCAAAATTATTTTTTTAACAACTTAATTTAGAGTAACACAAATGAAAGAGATTAATGTAACAGGTCAGAAGCGTACAGACCTTGGCAAGAAAGCTTCTAAGTCATTGCGTAAGGAAGGTTTCATCCCATGTAACCTTTATGGTGAGAAGAAGGATGCAAACGGTGCTCCTGAGGCTATGTCATTCGCAGTTCCATTCACTGAGTTGCGTAAGATCATCTACACTCCTCATGTATATGTAATCAACCTCATCATCGACGGTGAGAGCCACACAGCTATCATGAAGGAGATCCAGTTCCACCCAACAACAGATGCTCCTCTGCACGTTGACTTCTACGAGGTGAACGACCAGAAGCCTATCACTATCGGTATCCCAGTTAAGTTGGTAGGTCTTGCACAGGGTGTACGTGATGGTGGTCGTATGAACCTCTCTATCCGTAAGATCAACGTTACAGCTCCTTACCAGGTAATTCCTGAGCACCTCGATGTAGATGTTACAGAGTTGAAGATTGGTAAGAGCATCAAGGTAGGTGACCTCTCATTCGAGGGTCTCGAGTTGGCTACAAGCAAGGCTGTTGTAGTTTGCTCTATCAAGATGACACGTAACGCTCAGCTCGCTGCACAGGCTGCTGCTGAGGAGGAGGCTTAATCGATAGTCATCAAAGATTTTACGAACCTGAGTAAAGCATTATCAAACATTGGATAAATATTTGATTTGTGGGCTTGGTAATCCTGGCGACGAATACGCTGATACCAGGCACAACACAGGATTTATGGTATTGGACGCTTTTGCTAAAGCGTCCAATATTCATTTTGAGGATAAGCGATACGGATACATTGCCCAGACTACGCTCAAGGGAAGAAAGATTATCCTGCTGAAGCCTACCACCTTCATGAACCTGAGTGGTAATGCAGTGAGATATTGGCTGAATCAGGAAAAGATTGACCAGAGCCGCCTCCTGGTGATCAGTGATGAGCTCGCCCTGCCTCTCGGCGCTTTCCGCCTGAAGGCTAACGGAAGCAATGGTGGTCATAACGGCTTGGGACATATCCAGCAGCTTATCGGTCAGAACTACGCCCGACTCCGTATGGGTATCGGCAACGATTATCCTCGTGGCGGACAGATAGACTGGGTACTTGGCAAATATACCGAGGAAGATATGAAGCAGCTTCAGCCTGCCATCGACCTGGGTGTGGAGATCATCAAAAGCTTCGTATTGGCAGGTATTGATATCACCATGAACCAATACAACAAGCTAGGAAAAAAATAGGAAGCCAGAAATGAAAGAATCAGCTAGAATAGACAAGTGGCTTTGGGCAGCCCGCATTTACAAGACTCGCAGCATTGCTGCCGATGCCTGTAAGAATGGCAGAGTAACAGTAGGCGGCGTAACCCGTAAACCCTCCTTCATCATCAAGCGTGGCGATGTGGTGAGCGTAAAGAAAGCCCCTATCACCTACTCTTTTGAGGTACTCGACTGCATAGAGCAGCGTGTAGGAGCCAAAATGCTCTTCGGGGTCTATAAGAACGTGACTGCCCCTAAGCAGTATGAACTGCTGGAGATGAGTCGCATCAGCGGATTCGTAGATAGAGCAAGAGGCACTGGTCGCCCAACCAAGAAAGAACGCCGTGCCCTGGATGCCTTCGTTGATCCAGCCATGTTTGGATTCGATGAAGAAGACTGGGACGAAGAAGATTCATAAATAACCAAAAGAGGATATAGCATCAGTTATATCCTCTTTTTCTTTTCCCTAAAAGCCGATAGTTTGCAAGAAAAAGGGGAGAATTATTTCTAAAAACATACGATATGGGAACAACTATACTACATTTTGCAACATAATGGAAAATAAAGCTTAAAAAATTTGGAGCGAATAGAGAAAATCTATATCTTTGCAACAAGTTATTAATGGTATCAGAGTATAAGCTGATTACCATTTTACTCTATCGCGAGCATTAACATACTATTAATTTTATAATTTGAAAGAGTTATGAAGAAATTATTTGTTATGGCAGCTATGGCGCTGTCTTCAGTAGGTGCTTTCGCACAGCAGGCTGCAGGTACAACAACTCTCCAGCCTAAGGTAGGTTTGAACGTTGCTACAATCGGTGATAACGACTGGAAGGCTGGTTTCGCAGCTGGTGCTGAGTTGCAGTATCAGGCTACAAGCAACTTCGGTGTTGCTGTTGGTGCTCTCTATTCCGTGCAGGGCTTCAAGGCCAAGGATGTAAAAGTTGCAGGTATGACCTTCGAAGGCGGAAAGTGGAATCCAGGCTATATCAATGTACCTATCACATTGAACTATTATCCTGTAGCTGGTCTTGCTCTCAAGGCAGGTTTGCAGCCAGGCTTCCTGGTAAACAAGGATGATGCAGAAGACGTTAAGACCGTAGATCTCTCTATCCCTGTAGGTCTCTCTTACGAGTACCAGAACATTGTTTTCGATGCTCGTTACAACATCGGTGTAACTAAGATTGCAGATAACGTTGATCACTACAACAACGTAATCCAGATTACTGTAGGTTACAAGTTCACTCTCTAATCAGGGAAATGAAGATAGCGATTCCCCCTCGCTATTTAACATAGAAAAGAATAATCCCCGCTCCTCATCAAGAAGAGCGGGGATTTCTTTTGTCATACCTATTTGAATTTTACCCTGAAAATCTATCTTTATCCAAACATTCCGTTAGAACATTCTACCAGGACCACCTCCAGGACGACCACCATTGAATGGACGACCACGGAAGTCAGGACGACCACCAGGTCCTCCATCAGGACCACCCTGACGTGCCTGCTTGCCTCCGAAGAGATTCAAGCGATATACCACATGGAGCATCGCATAACTGTTGACTGCATTATACTCGGTATCTGTACGGGATGTAGCAGAGATAGCACGAGAGAAGGTGCTCTGCTGACGAAGGATATCGTAGAACTGAAGCATCACGGTCAGCGGCTTGCCCTTCAGGAAGCCCTGAGAGAGCTGCGCATTCCATACAAACTCATCCGTATTCATACTGCTGTCGTTATATCCACGGCGACTGCTGATAGAGAGGCTTGAGTTCAAGCTGGTTCCCCAAGGAGCTGTAAGCGTCATGCTTGGTCCATAAGAGAACTGCCAGGTATCAAGGTTGCTGTTTGGTTGCAACTTGTTCTTGGCATGGTTATAATTCAATGTTCCGTCGAGCGAGAGCTCCAACCAGTCGTTGCGATAACTGAAAGAGAGGCGTTCTCTCCAAGTGGTACTGCGGGTGGTATTCTTCTGGGAATCTGACTGCTTGTCAAGACTCAGATAGCTCACGTAGTTGTTGTAACCCAAATTGGTGTCGGTATTCAGATTCCAGACTCCTGCACTGTCGATAGAGCAGTTGAACATAAAGGCTCCCATCACATTCCAGTTGCCATTGATATTCTCCGGACGGGTGATTCTTCCACCAGTCTTCTCATCGTAAGTCACCTTGTTGCTGATGCTGTTGTTGGTGGTAGAGAAGTTGATGAAAGTCATGATACCCTTGTTGTGGTTCTGCACGAAGTTGTTGTAGAACAATCGGAAGTTCTGGGTGAACGAAGGCTTCAAGCCAGGGTTACCCATCGAGATGTTCAGCGGGTCGCTGTTATCTGTGATGTCAAGCAACTGAGAGATGCTTGGCTGCGAGGTAGAACCACGATAGTTCACACGCAGGTTACTCATCTTTGAGAAACGATAGCGGAAATCGAGGGTTGGACTCACATTCACCACATTGCGAACTGTATCTACATGCACTCCCTGATAATCCTGGATATACTTAGACTGCTGTGGCTGAACCATCACACCGAAATTCAGGTTGTACTTCTGACGGATGAATCGCATCATCACCTGGATATCGTGATTGTAATTGCGATACTCAGAGAAACGGCTCAACTCATCATCCTTGTAATCATTGAGCTGACCGGCAAACGGATTCAAGTAGCTGTCCCAACCGCGATACTCATGATTGCCACTCATCGTATATTTGCTGAAATCGTAAGTGCTGCGGTCGCTCTTGGAGTAGCTGTAAGTAAACTTATAGCTGAACTGCAGAAAGGTTGCCTTCCAGAGTGGCTCACTATAGGTCAACTGCCCCGCATAACTGTAATTCTTCGAAGGAGTCAGGTTATAGCGGTTGGTCTGATAAGTAGAATCCTTACCCTCCGCTGTCTGTACGAGATAGAGCTTGGCATTGTTGAGCGAGATGCTCTTGCTGTCATTATCAGTATATTTGGCATCCACACGGAAGGTGATGTTGCGTCCCTTGTTGCCCAACTTACGGTTTACCTGCAGCATACCACGCACATTATTGCTCTCGGAATAACTGATTCCCTGGGAAAGCTGTCTGTTCACCATAGCATCTGCCTTGTCCAACTCATCGATACCTTCCTCAGAAAGAGGGTCTTTGGAGGTAATGGTGTAAGGATCCTTGTTATAGGAAGCCGACTGGCTGCCACTCAAGCCATCGCTGGTACTCCATGAGATGGAAGGACGGAAGAGGATATTGGTCATGGAATCAGGCATCCACTCCAATCGGATGTTACCATTCCAACTGTTGCTGCGGGAGAAACTCTGGCTCAGGCTATTGCTGAAAGAGCTGCTGTTACCCATGAAGTTCTCGCTGGAACGGCTGCTCCAAACGTCGCCATCGCTATGATTCCAGCGAAGAGAGGTATTGAACTTGAACTTGTTCTTCAACTCATAGTTGTAGTTGGCAGCAATCATCTTACTGGCATTCAAACCATTCGCACCACCAAAGCCACGACCCGGTCCACCGCCACCGAATCCTCGGTCGCTGGTATTATTGGCATTGGCAAAAAGCATGAATCGGTTGTTATCATTGAAGTAACCACCCATACCACGCATATTGTAGCGGCTCTTGTTACCTACACCCAGGTCGATGTTGGAAATCAAACCCTTGTTCATACCCTTCTTCACACCGAAGTCGAGCACGGTCTGTTCCTCGCCATCATCGATGCCGGTTACCTTAGAGAGATCACTCTTCTCATCATACGCCTTGATCTTGTCGATGATGCTGGTAGGCAGGTTCTTCAGGGCAGTCTTGGTATCGCCCGTCATAAACTCCTTACCATCCACGAGAATCTTCTTCACTTCCTTACCATTAATTTTGATGGTACCATCGTCGCTTACCTCAGCACCCGGCAGGCGCTTCACCAGCTCCTCAACCACCGAACCTTCCGGTGTGCGGTAAGCAGCCGAATTATAGACGAAGGTATCCTCCTTCAGGTTCACCTTCTGAGCCATGGCAGTAACCACGGCACCTTTCAGCATAATCGCCTCGGCACCGAGAACCACATTGCCCATTGCCAGATTCTTGTCATCAGAAATCTCGATACGCTTTACGGTAGTCTTGTAACCTACACTCGACATTTTGAGTAAATACTTGCCATTGGCAGGAGCCTTGATATGAAAGAGGCCCTGCTCATTGCTGAGAGCACCCGACACATAGGTACTGTCGGTCTTGAGTAACTGAATCGTTACCTGTTCTACGGGATCCTTGGTATCACGGTCGGTAATCACACCGGTAATCAAGCGATCCTGAGCAAAGGATGCCATGGTTACGAACACCAGGAGCATCATCAGAATAGATCTTTTCATTAATTATAGACGTTATTATTATTCCTTACTTATATATTTTTGACTTACTTACATGATTAGACCCGATAAAAGCACAATTGTAAAAAAACAGATGCTCTTTTTGGGGCATTCTGCTTCTTTTGACGCATAAAATATATCAAGGTTTAAACTTTTATAGATAAAAAAGTGCTTTTTATTTTGTTTTGTCTCTGATTTAACGTACCTTTGCAAGTGAATTTACAATGAGTTGCCCACAAAAGGTGACTCAGAAAGTCAGTTTCTTTTAAAAGTATATATGTTATGAATCAGAGAGTAATCATATCAACCCATCTGGAGAACGAACTGGTAAGCGCTCTCTCAGAATGCGAGCACGACAAGCTGTTTGTGCTTACAGATACTACCACACAGGAAAAGTGCCTTCCGGTTTTGCAGAAATTCTACTGCATGAAGGAAGCTAAGGTGATAACGATTCCGGCTAGCGACAGTCATAAGGACATAGAAAGCCTGATGATGGTATGGAAGGGACTGCAGGAAGGTGGCGCTTCACGTCACTCTTGCATGATCAACCTCGGAGGCGGTATGGTAACCGACCTCGGCGGTTTTGCTGCCAGCACCTTCAAGCGCGGCATCAACTTCATCAATATCCCTACTACCCTGCTGGCGATGGTAGATGCATCTGTGGGTGGAAAGACCGGCATCAACTTCGGAGGTTTGAAGAATGAGGTGGGTGTTTTCAATGATTCTAAGTTCGTAATTCTCGACACCGAGTTCCTGAAGACCCTGGATGCCGAGAACATCTGTTCGGGTTATGCCGAGATGCTGAAGCACGGCTTAATTTCTACCGAGGCGATGTGGGAAGAGCTGGTAAGCTTCGACCTTGCCAACCCAGACCTGAAGCAGTTGCAGCGCATGGTGGGCGACAGCGTGAAGGTGAAGGAGCGCATCGTGGAACAGGATCCTCATGAGAAGGGCATCCGCAAGGCTTTGAATCTGGGACATACCTTCGGTCATGCCTTCGAGAGCTGGGCGCTGAAGCGCAAGCCAATCCTTCATGGTTATGCCGTGGCATTCGGTTTGATTCCAGAACTTTACCTCAGTGTGGCAAAGACAGGATTCCCAACAGAGAAGATGCGCCAGACCGTGACCTTCATCAAGGAGAACTACGGTACGCTGAATATCACCTGCGATGACTACGACGAGCTGATTGAGCTGATGCATCACGACAAGAAGAACCAGAATGGTATCATCAACTTCACCATGATGGGAGCCATCGGAGATATCCGCATCAACCAGACCGCTACAACAGAAGAAATCAAGGAAGCACTCGACTTCTTCAGAGAAGGATAGATCGCTTCGGCTTTCCGGTTTCGGTAAGCGGAAGATGATCTACATGAAGGAATTCCCTTGGAATCCAGTATTTATAATCAGATAAGAGGCGGCGGATAGTCGCCTCTACTGTTTTTATCTCTTTGTCCTCTGACAAGAGAACGGCGATTTCTCCAAACTTTTCATCTTTCTTCTTGGCAAGCATGAAAGGCTTTTCCAGATGAGGTTTCAGAAATTCTTCTACTTCTTCTATCTGAATCTTGATACCACCGCTGCAGATAACATTATCCTTTCTGCCTTTGATTCGGAAACGAAGTTTTTCCACCTTATTATATATATAGGATTCTATTTCCACAATATCATTCGTTACCAGGGTTTCGGCACAGACCAGAGGGGCATCGATGACGAGACAGCCTTCTTCGGTCTGACTGATTTTCACGCTATCAAAAGGCTGATACCATTCGCTAGTCTCAGCGCCATTGATTCTTCGCAAGGCGATATGAGATAAGGTTTCGGTCATGCCGTAGGTACTCCAGATAGCGATATTGCCAGGAAGAGCCTGGAGTTCCTTTTCCAAGGATGCATCGATGGCTCCACCTCCGATAATCAGATGGCGGATATGAGTGAGTCGCTCCCGCTCCTCAGGAACCTGCAGGGTGTTATACACCTGCATCGGAACCATGGCGGCAAAAGTGATTTCCCCGTTTACATCTTTTCCATTTACATCTTTCAAATCTATATTCTTCAGCGGATGACCACTAGGAGAAACAGAAATAAGATGGAGATGGCGCTCGATACTGCGCACCACCACCATCTTACCTGCGATATAATCAAGCGACATACAGAGCAAAGCGCTATCACCAGGCTTCAATCCCAGAAAATCACAAGTAATGCGGGCGGAGTTGAGCATTCGCTTCTTCTCTACCATCATCGGCTTGGGCTTTCCCGTGGAGCCACTGGTATGCACCAGTACCCGGTCGCTATCGTTATTCCATTCAGAAAGGAAATCTTCTAAAGTCATAATTTAAATTATACCCTGCTTAGCGGATTACAAATCCGCAATAGTTACCCAATGATGCGGCGGATTGCAAATCCGCCGAAACAAATAGGGGTAAAATACTATATTATATTATTTTACAACAAAGAGTTTATCCCCCCGGATTTCCAATGGCATTGGGATGTTATCAGTAAAGAGCTGACCGGTGCCCAGACCTTGCGGCATCTTTACATCCGGACCATATACCTTGGCTGCATAATGTGCGATGGCATGGAGACCAATGTTGCTCTCCAATGCCGAGGTAATCCAACTGCCGATGCCTCGCTGGCTGGCCAACTGGATCCACTCGTTGCAACCATAGATACCACCATGGAGCGAAGGCTTCAGGATGATATACTGTGGACGAATGGTATCGAGCAAAGCCTCCTTCATGCTTCTCACATTCACGCCAATCAACTCCTCATCCAGGGCGATGGGAAGCGGAGTTTCTCTACAGAGCTGAGCCATCTTTGGCCACTGATGCTGCTTGATAGGCTGCTCGATGGAATGGATATCATACTTAGCCAAAGCCTCCAACTGGCTCATGGCATTCTCTGGCAGAAAACCACCATTGGCATCCACTCGCAACTCCACCTGTTCCTGGGTATAGACATCACGAATGCGCTTGATGAGATCGAGTTCCTTGAAGAAATCAATGGCACCAATCTTCAGTTTCACACAATGGAAACCCGCCTGGAGCTTCTCCTCCAGTCGTGCCAGCATCTCCTCGTAAGTACCCATCCATACCAGTCCGTTGATGGTGATACCCTCTTCTCCTTTTCCGAAAGGAGAGTCGAAGAGATCTATCAGGTTCTCCATTCCTGCAGGAACAGAGACACTTAAGTTCTGCTTCTTTGCTGCATCGAAGAACGAGGCAAAGGCGGTTTCCAAGCCGAAGGTGATGCTAGGGTAAGCACGAATCATATCGTATGGGATGCGTCCCATCTGCTCCACCATCTGGCACACCTGCCGAAGGGTCATCTCATATTCCGGTTTAGCATCGCAACTGAGATCAGGGAGCGTAGCACACTCACCCACTCCCTCTACTCCCGGCAATTCATCCGATGTAAGGGTGAGATAATAACTGTGTCTCGTGGTATATACGCCACGAGACGTGCCTGCCGGCTGCTTGAAGTGGAGCGTGCGCTCCGAGATGTCTATCTTATACATTCTTTATATATCTATATATCTATGTATCAATACAATTGAATTCTTCACTCTTCGTTCTTCACTCTTCACTTAACTTACTTTTTCTGTTTCAAGTCGTACAAGTCTTTGCGACGGTCACGAAGATTTCGAACGGCACCGTAGGTATGAAGCTCATTCAGGAGATTCAAGTCAACATCTGATACGAGAATCATCTCGGTATTCGGTGTTGCCTCCGAACGCTTGCCATCGTTAGGGAAGGCGAAGTCGCAAGGAGTAAATACGGCACTCTGGGCATACTGGATATCCATGTTGTGAACACGTGGCAGGTTACCCACACTACCTGCAATGGCTACATAGCATTCGTTCTCAATGGCACGCGCCTGGGCACAGACTCTCACTCTAGAGTAAGCATTCTGCGTATCGGTCATGAATGGAACGAAGAGGATCTGCATACCATCCTCTGCCATCAGACGGGAAAGTTCAGGGAACTCCACATCATAGCAGATTACGATACCAATCTTACCACAATCAGTATCAAAGGTCTGGATATGGCTACCGCCGCTCAATCCCCAGCACTTCTGCTCATCAGGAGTTACGTGAATCTTCTCGTACATATCCACGCTACCATCTCTACGGCAAAGGAAACCGACATTGTAGAGGGAATCATCCTTGAGATAAGGCATACTACCCGTGATGATATTGATGTTGTAGCTGATGGCAAGTTCACGGAATCGGTCACGAATCTCATCAGTATATTGAGCCATCATGCGGATGCTCTGTGCCTCACCCAAATCGTTGAATCTTGCCATCAATGGCGCATTGAAATACTCTGGGAAGAGGATGAAATCGCTCTTGTAATCGCTTACGGAATCCACGAAGAACTCTACCTGCTCAAAGAGGTCGTCCACCGAAGCGTATGGACGCATCTGCCACTGTACCAGACCGATTCGCACGGTTGGCTTTCTATCTACATAAGAATCCGTAGGTGGCTGATAGTAGATATTATCCCACTGCAGCAGGGTGGCGCAGTGTTCGCTTTCCTCATCACTAGGAAGATAGTTGCGGATGACACGGCGAACGTGGAAGTCGTTGGAAAGCTGGAAGGTAAGAACCGGGTCGTAAATCTCACGGTTTCTTACGTGCTCGATGTACTCCTTAGGGCGCATTTTGTCGGCATACTTATGATAGTTTGGAATACGACCACCAAACATGATCGCCTTCAGGTTGAGCTTCTCGCAGAGTTCCTTGCGATACTCATACATACGGCGAGCCAATCGCAGACCACGATAATCAGGGTGGATAAATACCTCAATACCATAAAGGATGTTTCCATTAGGATCGTGGGTATTGAAGGTCTCATTACCTGTCACCTGAGCATAGGTATGATCGCCTTTCACCATATTATAGTTGACGATGATAGAGAGGGCACAGCCCACAATCTTATCATCCACGATGATAACCACCTGTCCCTCAGGAAAGATAGTAATGAGTTTCTTAATCTGTTCTTTTGTCCAGAATACATCTGAGTCTGCGTAAATACGCTTAAACGACTTGGCGAGCTGGTCATAATCCTCCATGTGGAGGTTGCGCATGCTCACCTTTTCGATTTTTCGAGTTGGTTCCATAACAACTGTATTTTTATTATTATCTAAATCCGGGTGCAAAGATACAGCAAATTATAGATACGACAAAGAGTTTTCGCAAATAATTGATATTTACGAAAACTCTTTTCATGTATTTTGCTGTAAGAAAGCCTTTTGGCTTAGAATTTAACGCAAAAACTTGGCATCTTCCTGCGGTATTGCCTCATCATGATCATTGAGATAGAGCAACTTTACCGGATGATATTTATCACTTGCCACCGAGTATTCATCCTGACGATAATGGGTCTGAATGCCACCGATGCCCAACATGGTATGAAAAGCCGAAAGACTACTCTGTACCTGTTTTGACCGATTTTCTCCCAATGCCTTCAATATATCCGGATATTGTTTACTGAATCCTTCAGAAGTCCAGATGATGAAAGGCACATGCAGTTCGTAATCCGAAGCCTTCGGGGCAGCATGAAGGAAGAGGCTGCGCTCATCATCGAAAATATTCTCTCCATGATCGCTGGTATAGAGCATCGCTGAGATAGGCTGACCATATACCCCATCCGTCTTAGTCTGTATCCCCTCCCATTTCTGCAGACGTTCAATGATACCATGCAGGATATTATCGGTATATCGGATGGTATTATCATAGGCATTCAGGAGGTCACGCCGATTCTCCGACTTTGCCTCACTCCTGCTATCGGGCTTGAAATAAGCGAAACTACGGGGATAACGCTCCTGATAATTGAAGTGAGAACCATAGGTATGAAGAACGACGAAGAGCTTGCGATAACGGTAATGGGCAGACGAGGAAGCATCAGCCTTGGGCAAGATTCTATCAAGTTTCTGCAACAGATCCTCATCATAGTGACTGCCCTGGGCAGATTCTTCCTTCAGAAAGTAATGCTCATCAGCCTGTTCTCCCAGAAAATCGATAAACGAATGATTGGGCAACTGGTTGCTGATAAACACGGTATGGAATCCGGCTTCCCTGAAGGCTGCCAGAATGCCTTTCTCATGAAAGAGCCGTGGGAAATCCTCTGCCGAAGCAGCCGACAGAAGCATCGGTACACTCTTGTGGGTGGTGTTGCTTTGCGTTGTCACATTCGGGAAAGCCATAATACCCTGCGTTTTGGAAAGCAGAGGATTAGTATTTCGAGGATAACCATAGAGACTGAAGTTATGGGCTCGTGCCGTCTCTCCCACTACCATCACATACACCTCAGGAGTTTCCACATCGTGCTCGCTCCGGGCATCAAACCGGAAGTTACGGCTTGCCTCCCTGTAATTCTCCGATGCCGCATTGCGCTCGAAAGCCAGATAGAGATTGTAGCAGACGTTGACAGGATAGAGCTGATTGCGCATCCGGTAATCATCCACCACCACATAGCATGCCAGCAGACAGAAGAGGCCGATAGCCCCCACCTCCATCAGCCATTTGCGAACGTGATGCTGAAAAGAGACAGATAACTGACGCTTCTTCCTGATATGGATGACAGCCAGGATGAGCAAGGGAAGATAAATCACAAAAACACCTACCACGGCAGGTACCAGATTGTCCAGCAGTTCCATCACCTCTCCTGGATTGGTGGTCACGAGATTCAGGAACATATCCACCGCTATCACTCCCGTTCCGAAGAGATAGAGCAACACCAGCTGGAAGGCTGCGAAAAAGACAAAGAGAAATGCCCACCATACCATCTTGCCCGGACATCTGGCTACAGAAAAGACCCACATATACAGAGCCAGAGGCAACAGCACATTGGCTGCGCCCGCCCAGAAAGACAATCTTTCGGTAAAGCACAGGGCGATGTTGGGCAGCAGCAATGCCACCACCGCATACCAGTAAAGGAAGGTACCCGAAGACACCTTATTATATATTGTATTACATATAGAATGATTCATAGACTATACCTTATTATATATATAGCATACCACGGAAATACATCATTAAAAAGCCTCGTTGATATTGAAGAGGAAGCCAGACTGTCCAGACTTTCCAAATCCATAATCCAATCGTACATTCACATTCTTCTTGAACTCCCAGCGATAGCCTACTCCCGCATTCGGCAGAATCTGTCTGCTTCGCAACGCAGAGAACTTAGGGAAAACTGTACCTGCTCCAGCCCAGACCACAATACCATTTCGCTTCCAGACATGCTGGCGCAACTCCACGGTAGCCTCCAGTGAATGCTTGTCACGATAGCGGCCCTCGTAATAGCCGCGCATCGAACTGGTACCTCCCAGTTCCGCCATCATACCCCATGAAGGATTGCCGAAATTGAGATTGGCTCCGAAATCCTCGGCAAGAATCGTTCCCTTGCCCAGTCGCTGATAGGCATCAAAACGGAAATGAGTCGTACTAAAGGCATAATCATTACCCATAAATTCTGGCCGGAACATCTGCTTCAGATTCAGATAGATACCCCGGTGCGGATTGGTAAGATTATCTCGGTTGTCATAAACCAAAGATACACCCACTCCTACATTCCAGGTATGCTTATCCATCCCCTGCAGCAATTCCGGGCGCTCTATCTGCTTGCCTATCACATAGTCGTAAGCTGCCATCGGTCCCACATAGAAGTTATCGGCTACCCTGAACAGAAAACTGGCTTCTGCCTGAGCCTGCCAACGCTTCATATCACTCTTGTTGTCATCGTTATCGCCCATCTCGTAACCGATTCCCCAGAAATCGGAAGGGAAGGAATAGAAATAGAGATGATAATCAATGCGGTAACGACCGGCAGGAGCTATATGATTGCCCCGAACACCCAACATATAGAAGCCCACCGAACTGACATCACCGAAAAGCGATACATTGGAAGGCGGCAAAATGCTATCGTTAGGATCGGTGCGGTAAAGTCCTGCAGCCACCATTCCCAGACCAAACTTGGTATCAGAAGCATAGTGAGGCCCTCCGATTACGCTGAAGTCGAACCGCTTATGCTGCTTGTTCTTGTTGGCATCATTGAAGTAGTCAAGGAATCGCGTCATCCACGATTTCTTGACCTGCTGGGCTGTATCCACCTTCTCTGAAGAGAGAGTATCTGAAGAAATTGGCTCCGAGGCATAGCTGCTCAATGCCATCATCGCAAAAAGTATGGTTAGAATATGCTTCATAAAGTCAATATTTTCCTGTTGATTCTTTTTTCGTCATTTACTAATAAACCTGTGATACATCATTAATATACCAGTGACACATTATCTATCCACAAGGTGTTGCCTGGTGTTCCGATATAGGCACCGCCATCCGAAGAAGAGAACTGGAGAATGAGATGAGTAGGCGTTTCATCGGCAGCAGCCCATCCCACTTCTCTTACGGGCACACTCTTACCCTTGCTGTTGCGGGCATAATCGGTAGAACGGAGTCCCATCGTTGCGGCATGGTAGCCAGCCATGTGACGGATATCACCATAGTGGATTGTATAGGTTGCATCTTCCACCCATCCATTCGTACTCTTGCCGTATCGTACCACCATCGTACCCACTCGCTTGGCTGTGATATTACCCTTGGCATCCTCGTGACGCTTCTGAAGATAGAGCACCACGATGGCATGGTCTCTTCCAGCCACAGTAGAGGCACCACTGAATCCATTCTGTTTGATACGGTTGGCAACATTAGGAAGGGAGGTCTTGTAATCGAAACGCAAAGCCTTAGGACGAGCCGTAAACGGAATACCCCAGTTGATAGCCTTTGGACCATCCTTGGTACTGGTGATCGGTTCACGAACATTTCCCAGGAAAAGGGAACCAGCTGCAAGTACCTTGATATTGATAAGTCCCAACACCTTTACCTTTTCTATATGAGTCTCCAATTTGGCGCAATAGCCACTGCCGTGCCTGTCGCGATAAACCGAATTATTGGTCTTGTAAATGCCGGAAACATGCGCAAGAACATTGGATGACCCCCAAGGAGACCCACCCTTATTGGTATATGGAGTATTGCCATGGATAGTCATATTAGGTCCTACGGCATAAACGGTTTTCTGATTACCACCAATGATAGCCGACTCTTTGATATTTCTGATTACCCAGTGGTCCATATTTCCATATTTCAGAGGAACCACTTTTTCCTGTCCCTGCATAGGAAGGCATGACAAAATAGCAAGCGCTAATGCAATGCCAAAAATTACTTGTTTTTTCATATCTATTACTTTTATCTTTCTAGATGCTGCAAAGATAGAAAAACTTTTCGTACTTTCGGGTTTTCAAAGTACTAAAAAATGAAATATTAAGAAATAATAATATATTTAGGGGATTTTAATCGATGAAAAACAAAAAAAGCCCCGCAAGAGCAAAAGCTTGGGATAGTGAAAGCTTTTGCTCTTACAGGGTGTCTATTAACGGTTAGAATACATGTTGTCATAGTACTTCTGGTAATCGCCAGAGGTAACGTTGTCCATCCATTCCTGGTTATCGAGATACCATTTTACGGTTTCCTCAATACCCTCCTCAAACTGGAGTGATGGCTCCCAACCGAGTTCCTTCTGAAGCTTGCGAGAGTCGATGGCATAACGCATATCGTGACCCTTTCTGTCAGTTACGTAAGTGATGAGGTCCATATCCTCGCCTTCCTTTCTGCCGAGCAAACGGTCAACGGTCTTGATTACCACCTTGATGATATCGATGTTCTTCCACTCGTTGAAACCGCCGATGTTGTAGGTCTCAGCAATCTTACCCTTGTGGAAAATCATATCGATGGCACGGGCATGATCCACTACATACAACCAGTCGCGCACATTCTCACCCTTACCATATACAGGCAATGGCTTGCGATGACGGATGTTGTTGATGAACAACGGAATCAACTTCTCAGGGAACTGGTATGGACCGTAGTTGTTAGAGCAGTTGGTTACGATGGTTGGCATACCGTATGTATCGTGGAAAGCACGGACGAAGTGGTCTGAGCTAGCCTTAGATGCAGAGTATGGAGAGTGAGGATTGTACTTGGTAGTCTCCAGGAAGAACTCCTCGCCGTAAGCCTCATGGTTCTTATCGCTGGATGCCTTGGTGGTGAAAGGAGCAGGAATGCCCTCAGGATGAGTCATCTGCAATGCACCATAAACCTCATCGGTAGAGATGTGGTAGAAACGCTTGCCCTCATATCCCTCAGGAAGACTCTCCCAGTAAATCTTTGCCGCCTGGAGCAGAGACAGGGTACCCATCACGTTGGTCTGAGCAAAAGTGAATGGATCCTTGATACTTCTATCTACGTGGCTCTCGGCAGCGAGATGGAT
>NZ_QSQJ01000019.1:30467-66371 GCF_003436715.1 Prevotella sp. TF12-30
AGCCTTAGATGCAGAGTATGGAGAGTGAGGATTGTACTTGGTAGTCTCCAGGAAGAACTCCTCGCCGTAAGCCTCATGGTTCTTATCGCTGGATGCCTTGGTGGTGAAAGGAGCAGGAATGCCCTCAGGATGAGTCATCTGCAATGCACCATAAACCTCATCGGTAGAGATGTGGTAGAAACGCTTGCCCTCATATCCCTCAGGAAGACTCTCCCAGTAAATCTTTGCCGCCTGGAGCAGAGACAGGGTACCCATCACGTTGGTCTGAGCAAAAGTGAATGGATCCTTGATACTTCTATCTACGTGGCTCTCGGCAGCGAGATGGATGATGCCATCCACCTTGTAGTCCTGCATCAGCTTCAGCATCAGGTCGAAATCACAGATATCACCCTTAACGAAAGTATAGTTAGGCTTGTCCTCAATGTCCTTGAGATTAGCCAGATTACCTGCGTAAGTCAACTTGTCGAGGTTGATGATGTGATACTCAGGATATTTGTTCACGAAAAGTCTTACTACGTGTGAGCCGATGAAACCAGCACCGCCCGTGATAATGATATTCTTCATTTCAATTCTTTTTTATATTATAATTATTTTGCTTCCGCCAATTCGGCGATACATTTCTTCAAACTGTCTGTCCAGTATGGCACCTTGAATCCGAAGGTCTGCTTCAGCTTGCTCTTGTCGAGCACTGAGAAGTGAGGACGCTTCACTGGGCTTGGGAACTCCTCGCTGTAGCAAGGCTGGATATCGCAGGTATTGCCGCTGAGCTCGCAGATGATCTTGGCAAAATCGAACCAAGAGCATACACCCTCGTTAGAGAAATGATAGATGCCAGTCTTGTCGAGCTGATTGGTCTCAATGATGTGAGAGATGACAGCAGCCAGGTCGCCGGCATAGGTAGGAGTACCCACCTGGTCGAATACCACCTTCAGGGTGTCGTGACTTGCCGTGAGGTTCTGCATCGTCTTCACGAAATTCTTACCCCACTGAGAGTAGAGCCATGCTGTGCGAATGATGATGTGCTTGCAGCCTGTAGCCTCGATGCTCTTTTCTCCTGCGAGCTTGGTCTTGCCATATACGCCGAGCGGATTGGTTTCCCAGTCTTCCTTGCAAGGGATGTTCTTGTCGCCCTGGAACACATAGTCTGTGCTCACATGAATCAGGGTTCCATCCACTTCCTTCATCGCCTGAGCCAAGTTGCCTGCTGCCGTATTGTTGAGCAGGTTGGCGAGGTCGAAATCGCTCTCCGCCTTATCCACGTTGGTATAGGCAGCGCAGTTAACGATAACCTGGATATCATTTTCCTTCACCTTTTCGCGGATAGCGTCGAGGTTAGTGATGTCCAATTTCTCATAGCCTTCAGCCACATCGGTGAAGACAAACTTGTGATTGCTGTTTTTGGCGCAAATCTGCATTTCATGACCGAGCTGACCATTAGCGCCTGTAACTAATATATTCATATTTTGCTGTGATACTAGTTAATGATAATACATTATATATATAAAATATGTGGCAAAGATAATGAATTATTCCGAGCTACACAACTTTTATGAAGACAAAAAGATTCATAGTAACATAAATTATACTTTAAGGAAGTACAACCCTATAAAAACAAAAAGCCCGCCGCCTTCTTTCACAAGAAAACGACGAGTCTTTCCTAAACATAATAGTAAAGCATTGCTGCTTTTTTGAAAGCAAATAGATTCAATCAAGCAGGCTTCCTATTTCAATCAATCTTTCCCCTAAGAAACTAATACTGTTATTTAAATCAACATACTAAATCAACAAAAGGAATATTTATATACCTTTAAACTTTAGAAGACTTGAAGTGGTTTTTAAACCAAAGTCATTTTTACTGCTTTTTTGAATTCCGCTGCAAAGATACGTACTTTTTTGGCTATCTGTACACCCTAGTAGGCGTATAGTAAATAAAGCGTAGATTTACCAGGTATATAACCTACCGATTATCAGTATTTTAACCAATTTAAGCATTTTTATCAAAGTAAATGCTTTTATTAGAAATCTTTTCTATATCTTTGCAGCGTAAACAACAAAAATAGTACAAAAGGATAAAAATAGTATAGAAAATGAAGCAGTACATACTTTTATTATTCATCATGATACCACTTCTCTCCTATGGCAAGACCGATATGGAAAAGCTATTGGAGCGGGTTGACCATGCTATCGAAATGGACAGCTACTACCAGCAACAGAAAGAGAAGGAGCTCAAACGACTGAGACGACAGGCAGGCGATGCTATCACTGCCGAAGAAAGGTTATGCTACCTCGACAGTCTCTATCGTGCCTATAGTAACTATCGCTACGACTCATCATGTGCCTATGTGAGCAAAGGGCTCCAACTGGCAGAAGCTACCCATAACACCTTTTATATCACTTGCTTTAAGATACACCGGGCATCCGTGCTGTCGGTGGGAGGATTTTATGGCAAGGCGGAAGACATCCTGGAAACACTCGACCCTAAGCAGATGCCCTACGAACAGAAGCTGTATTACTACTTCACCTATGCCTGGCTGTTCAATTACTGGCAATCTTACGCAGCCAAATCGGAATTTGCAAACGACTTCAAAGCCAAGAAGAAGTATTATATGAATATTTTGCTTGAAAACTTCAATGAAAAAGGAAAGAAGTCGGCTTTTTACCAGTATATGAAAGGAGAGTATATCTTTCTCAGCTCGCCTACACACAGAAGTGTATTAGACTGTTATCTCAAAGCTTTAAAGATGACGGCTAAAAACGATCGACTGCATCCTATGGCAGCATACGGCATAGCCCGTTACTACAGAGACCTCGAACAGTATGATCTGTATGTGAAGTATCTGGTAGAGGCAAGTGAGTCTGATGGGATTTGCCAACTCAAGGAGACAACAGCCCTCCAAAAACTTTCCTATTTTCTCTACGAAACGGACAAAGACAACAGCAAGCGTGCCACCCGATATATCCAGCATTCCATGGAGGATGCCCAGTTTTTCAACAACCGTCTCCGTATGATAGAGATTTCAAACATCCTGCCAGTGATTGTTACAAGCAACCAGGAGGCTGCAGAACGCTCCCGTACCCGTATGGAGATTGGACTCATCTGTGCCTGCGTCATCTTAACCATCATCCTGATTCTTACAGTGGTGAATACCAAACAGAAAAACAGTTTGAAGAAAAACCGAAAGGAGATTGCGGCACAGAACAAGCAGTTGGCAGAGCTCAACCAGCGACTGATGGATACCAACAAGCGACGCGAAACCTATATGAGCCTCTTCATGGATATCAGCGCCCTGTATATCCGCAAGTTGGATGACTACAGAAAACTGGTGAGCAGAAAGGTAAAAGCCAAGCAGACAGAAGACTTACTGAAGAGCATCAACAGCTTCAAGCTGGCAGAAGAGGAATCGTCAATGTTCTACATCCGTTTCGACAAGGCTTTCATGGAACTGTATCCGAATTTCGTTGAGGAACTGAATACACTTCTCAAGCCTGAGCACCATATCGTGCTGCCACCTTCTAATGAGCTGACAACCGAAGTAAGAATCTATGCTCTGATGAGACTGGGCGTAACGGATAGCCAGGAAATAGCAACCCTGCTGTACTACTCTACCCAGACCATCTACAATTACAAGTCGGGAATGAGAGCCAAGGCGCTCAACAGGGAAACCTTCGAGTCGGATATCAACCGACTCTGCCACATTATATAAGGAGCTGAAGGAGTTAAAGGAATTAAAGGAGTTGAAGGAGCAACTTCTTTAACTCCTTCAACTCCATAATATTAATCACGATGGATAACGGTTCCGTTAGCCTGATGGGTAGCAAGAACCAGGACTTCTGCAATCTGCACATGTTCCGGAGCACTGGCAGCATAGAAAGCCACATCCGCAATATCATCACCATTCAATGGTTCGATACCCTGATAAACACTGGCAGCACGCTGATTATCTCCATGGAAACGGACATTAGAGAAATTCGTCTCCACCAAGCCGGGCTTGACATTGGTAACACGCACCTTGGTATGAGCCACATCAATACGCAAGCCATCGGTGATTGCCTTGACGGCAGCTTTGGTAGCACAATATACATTGCCACCAGCGTAAGCCGCATCACCAGCCACACTACCAATATTAATAATGTGTCCATGATTACGTCTCACCATACCAGGAACTATCAGACGAGTCATGGTGAGGAGTCCCTTGATATTGGTATCAATCATCTGATCCCAATCCTCGAAACTACCCTGATACTCAGGTTCCAGGCCACGAGCCAAGCCTGCATTATTGATCAGCACATCAATATTGCGCCAATCCTGCGGAATATAATCCACAGCCTTTCTTGCCGCTTCACGGTTACGCACATCAAAAGCCAGAGCAAGGACCTGTACCCCCTCTGCCTCCAACTCTTTCTTGAGAATTTCCAGTTTACCGGTGTTTCTACCCGTAATGATCAAATCGTAGCCACCTCTTGCAAAGCGGCGTGCACAACCCTCGCCAATTCCGCTGGTTGCACCTGTGATAAGAGCAATTTTCATATACTTTGAACTTTGATATTTGAACTTTGAACTTTATGATTCGTTTGCCTGGAGCAAAATTTTCCTGATTTCTCTATGATTCCATTACAGAATGAGAACTCTCACTTCGGCATTCGCCATTTTCTCTATCTGATTCATCGGGCGTTTGTAATACACACTCTGAATCGCCTTGTTGATGATACCATGACCTACTGCGAGTATCGTCTTATCAGGATACGCCACCTTCAACCAAGTGAGGAAGTTCTGTGCCCTCGACTTCATCCGCTCCAGAGTCTCGACATTATCCGGCCAATCCTTCGGATCTTTGGGAAGAGAAGGAATGAACTTACCCGTAAAATCTCCCCAGTCACGTTCTCGGATTAAAGGAGTCGTCTCTATTCTCTGGAGAATATCATCTTCCGTCAAGAATGTAGAAGCATCTGCAATTCCCGTCAAGTGCATTTCTGCCTCCAAATGGGGACGGGCAATGATGGCACAAGTCTGCATACTGCGATAAAGATCGCTAGAAACGAAGACGTCAATGTGGTCACTTGCCATTTTCCTTGCCACTTCTTCAGCCTGCTGAATGCCCACGTCATTCAGTCTGCCTGGAGTCTGCCCCTGCATAATCTGGGCGGCATTATCCATGGTCTCACCATGTCGAACTAAATATAGCTTTGTCATATTGAATATCTATCATCAGATGGTCATTCACCCATCTATTTTATTTTTGCTTACAAAATTACTGATAATAATTGAAATGAAGGAATAAATTGCGTTAAATATGATATAAAAGCGAGAGAAAAAACTTGTGGTATCAAAAATCTTTCGTACTTTTGCAATAGAAAGAAAATACTTTTCAGGAAAAGGAAACGCAATATTGCAACACAACATTTTAAATCAATTGATATGAAAGTAATACAAAGTTCATTATTTCGAGCCTTATGCGCCATCATTGTAGGTGCTCTACTCATACAATACAGAGAACAGACAGTCACCTGGATTACCATTGCCATCGGTGTATTGTTTTTCCTCTCAGGCGTATTCTCATTACTTAGTTATATGAGTGCCAAGCGAAATGCAGAGAAAATGAAGGGACAGTATCTCTATGATGCTCAAGGCAACCATATCATAGGTATGCGCCCTAACTTTCCTCTCGTAGGACTCGGTTCACTCATCTTCGGTCTGATACTGGCACTGATGCCAAATGTATTCATCGCCTGGCTGATGTTCATTCTCTCGGCAATACTGATTATGGGAGCCCTTACCCAAATGGCGAACCTGGTATCTGCTGCCAAGATGGGCAGAGTGGGCATTGTATATTGGCTGATGCCTACACTCCTGCTGCTGTTGGGGCTGTTCACCCTCTTCAAGCCATCTTCCATTGCCTCTGCCCCACTACTCGTCATAGGATGGGCAATGCTGGTATATGGCGTAGTAGAAGCCGTCAATGCCCTGAAGGTTTCCAACAACCGACGCAGATGGCAGAAAACACAGGAAATACAAAAAAGATAATACGAAAAAAGCTTCTATCATGGGATTCATATCCGAATGATAGAAGCTTTTATGGTTTTAATCTACCAATCCCTCTACATATCTGCAGAGAATACCAATACCGGTAGCATTCTCGCCGCCCTGAGGAATGATGATGTCTGCATAGCGCTTGGTAGGTTCGATAAACTGTTCATGCATTGGCTTGAGCACCTTCAGATAACGATCTACCACCATGGAAACCGTACGCCCCCGATCGATGGTATCACGCTGGATGTTACGGATCAGGCGCTCATCGGCATCTGTATCCACAAACACCTTCAGGTCCATCAAATCACGTAATTGCTTATCCACCAAAGTCATGATTCCCTCTATGATTATCACTGGCTTAGGTTCTACATGAATCGTTTCCTTCTCGCGGTTACACTTCAGATAACTGTAGGTAGGCTGCTCGATTGCCTTACCGGCACGAAGGTCGGCAAGCTGCTGATGAAGCAACTTCCAATCGAAGGCATCCGGATGATCGAAGTTGATCGCCCTACGCTCCTCCTCCGTCATATTCGTCGTATCATTATAATAAGAATCCAGAGGAACAACTGCCACGAAATGAGGAGGCAACGCTTCCACCAATCTCTTGACTACGGTAGTCTTACCGCATCCAGTACCACCAGCGATACCGATCACTGTTACTTTATTTTCTGCCATATCTCTTATTTTTCCAATATATCATTAAACATTTTCCGATAATACTCCGCCTTCTTCTCTACAGCCATCGGATAAGCCCTACTGCTACTAGGCATACGATAGAGACGGAACTTGCGGTTTTCGAATTCAAACTCCACAAATCCTCCCATCTCCGGTTTTTCCCTGATACCGAAGTGATCGGAGAAGACTTTGGTTGCCAGCTGTCCGGCAGTAAGTACCGCCGTGCAATCAGGCAGGGAACGGAGCATGCCGTCCAGATCGGAAGGCTGAACCACCTGCAAATCTTTGTCAGATGCCGTATTCTTGGTACGGATCACCTGCTGGGCAGTATCATAGATAGCCACCCCCTTCTGCATCAGGAACTCCTTGATGGCATCCAAGCGATAAGTCTTGTGCTCCACATCTACAAAGTGAAACTTGTCATCAAAGTAGATGATGCCGAAGATTCGCCACATATCATTCTGGAAATTAGGATAATACCAGGGCATACACCAGCGCTTTTCTGCCGGCGGAAAGGTTCCGAGCATCAGCAACTTGGCATTGCCCGGCAACCATGGTTCAAAAGGATGAGACTCTAACATTTCTACTTCTTTTTTACCAGATACAGTACTACAGGCAAGTGATCGCTGTAGCCATTCAGCCATTTACCGCCAGCCTTGGTACGCAACGGTGCACCCTGATAGCGACCCTCCTGCTGGATGAGATAATCTCTGCGGAACACCTGATGATTCCAGTACTTCAGACTGCGATAGCCCTTCTTCTTTCCATCCTTGTTCAGAAGATTAGGAGTCAGCACAATCTGATCGAAGAGATTCCATTTTCCTCTGTAGTAAAGGGTTCCCTTTTCTTCCTTTGCCAGGATGTTATACCAAGGATTATACATATCTCCCTCACCTACTTCTGATATTTCCGGTTGGGCACGGAGAACCTCATGCATACTCTTGTTGGTAGGATCATCGTTCATATCTCCCATCACAAACACCTTCATCTCTGGATTCAGGCGAAGCAGGGAATCTTTCACAGCCTTGGTCTGACGGGCGCCACTCTCGCGATAGAAGGAATCGGAGAAACGACTTGGCCAGTGACAAACGATGACAGCCACATCATCCCCCGCCATCTCACCTCTCACCGTAAGGAAACCACGGGTATAAAAGGCAGAATCCTTTGCCAACTCCTGCACATAAGGAACCAACTTCACATTCTTCACCGTAAAAAGAGCCGGATTATAAAGCAGCGCACAGTCGATGCCTCGCTTATCCGGACCTTCTATATGGCAGAACTGCATATTGCGAGCCTTCAAAGGAGGCTGGGCAGTAAGGTCTCTCAGCACATTGACATTCTCCACCTCGGCAAGACCGATGAAGGCGCAACCTGCATCAGGCAGCACATCCGTACCCATATCAGCCAAGGCACGAGACATATTCTTCAACTTACTGGTATATTTCTCGCTATTCCATCCCTTAGCAGGCAGATACTCATAATCATTCTTGCCGGCATCATGACAGGTATCAAAGAGATTCTCCTGATTATAGAATCCAACGGCATAAACCTGGAACTTTTTAGGGTTGAATCTCTGCTCCGCTTTCTGCGCCCAAGCACCCAAGCCAACTATGAGCAGGGCTGCCAATAATAGCATTTGTCTTTTCATTCTTTTTCTCGCTTTAAAGTTATAACTATATGATACATCATCTGATGTTCTCAAACTAATATGCAAAGATACCGCATTAATTACAATTATCATCATAAATGGGAATAAAATTTTGAGTTTTCATTCATTTTTAACACATCCAGTCCTCTTTTTACCACTCTAAAAGATCATTTTCCACCTTATTTATATATACACGGACACCAAAATCCCCAATATTTCTAAAAAACACCGGGAAATATTTGGTGATTTCAGGAAAAAGCAGTAACTTTGCACCCTGAATTAGGTAAAGGCTATAATGGGCATGCCCTGAAGAGGGACATGAAATGATGTGAAAGCGTCCCCATAACGTCTATTTTTTAACAAATTAATAATAAATAAAAGAAAAATGAAAAAAGGTATTCATCCAGAGAACTATCGTCCTGTAGTATTTAAGGATATGTCTAACGGCGATATGTTCCTCTCTCAGTCAACATGCAAGACTAACGACACTGTAGAGTTCGAGGGCGAGACTTATCCAGTTGTTAAGATTGAAATCTCTAGCACCTCTCACCCATTCTACACAGGTAAGAGCAAGCTCGTTGATACTGCTGGTCGCGTTGACCGCTTCATGAGCCGTTACGCTAAGTTGAAGAAGTAATATATATACCTTTTTTAATAAGGATATATAATATCGAAAGATAGAAAGTGCATTCCAACGTAGTTGCATATACGTAGGAATGCACTTTTTTTATAAACCTATCTTCTCTTATTCAATTGCTTCACCGTGCCAGCCATTGGCTTCATGGTTGCTCCACTGCCGAATGAAGTTACAGCTGATGCAGAACGTGTAAGCTTCTTGGCATAACCGGTAGTAGAAACCTCAGATAAATCGAAGTAGATGATATCACCCTTCACCTTACCGGTACCAATCATATAACCATAGAAGGTTTTATAATTATTGCCCTTCTCGACACCGAGACGGAAACCGTACTGGCTAGCACCTGCATCCAACACGAAGGTGGCACCACTGGCATACTTCAGGTAGATATCGCCATTGTTATCGATATACCAGGAGAATTTCAGGGTCTGCTGATCGGTAACATTTCCCCGATTATCATGAACCTCATCTATCTCCACACCACTTCCACTCAGGGCATCGCTCTGGTTTCCGCTCTGATAGAATATCATATTGGCATAAAACTCATCATAGCCTCTTGACATACCATCATCCTGGATATAGGAATACTTCACCGGACCATACCACTCACCAACCAAGGTCATCGCCTCATCGACCAGATCGTCATCATGTGATCCTTGCGAACCTTCATACCAATAATCCTGGTTCCATCCCCAGCCGCCATGGTTGTAATCTTCGTACCATCCATAAGGATCATCCCAATAATCATCATCCCAAGGATCATCATCACAACTGGTAAACGTAAAGGATACCGCAGCTATCGCCATCAGCATCACGAAAAGTCTCATTTTTCTCATATCGTAAGATTTTTATTTTATTGTTAATATCCGTACAGAGCTCAGACCCTTAACAGATCTGGTTCCTTGAATGATGGTGCAAAGATAAGGCAATTTTTACACCTAGCAAAGGGAAAAGAGGAATAATCTAGGGGAAAATCCCTATTATATAACAGTTTTTCCCTACAAAACCTTGTCATTCTCAAAAAAATGCACTATCTTTGCATCAATATTTATGCATATTTACCAACCAAGGACTGACGAATAGAATGACAAGAACAGATAATATAATTAAGAGAGCCATTTTTTGTAGCCTCCTCATACTCATAACCTCACTGAAGGTTATGGGACTCCCCTACTGCGATGTTCGCAAATTCTCCATCATCGACGGACTTGCCGCCAACACGATTTCCGACATAGCACAGACACCCGACCGCCTGATGTGGTTCAGCACCTGGAACGGAATCTCCTATTATGACGGAAATTCATTCCATACCTTCCGTGATGAGGCAGACGACATCGATCTTCTTTCAACCAACCGCTTCATGGGTATTTATGCCACAAGCAGAAACAACGTGTGGTGTATCACTTCGAGCAAACGCCTCTATGCCTATGAGACCATATTGTGTACTTTCGTTCCCGTAGGTGACAACATCAATAAATTATATAACATCGACCTGCGAGTAGATAAGATATACCCTATCAAACAGGGAAACACCTGGGTAACGACCAAGTCTGGCGATTATCTGATACGTATCAATGGACTCCAGAGAGAGGGAAATATTCCAGAGCTCATCAAGGTAGGACAAGACGGACTCCGAAGCGGAAACGTATGGCATATCTGGGCAGATAAGAAAAAACGCGATTGGATTCTCACTGACAAGGGAACCACCATCTACCACTCTCAATTCAGCACTCCCATCCCCTTCAAATGGATAAGAGAAGTGGGCGATAATATCTTCCTGGCAACAGAAGATGGCCGACTCGCCGTATTCGATGAGAACAACAAGCTGAATATGATACCACTCCCAGCTGGAGTAACCCGCATCAATCAGCTCAAGAACACGGGCTATCAGCTCCTGATAGCTACTAACCTGGGAATGATTATCTACAACCCACGCACCTTCAAAACAGAAATCATCAATGTACAAAGTCCAAGCCAGCCATTGGCAGAGGTAAAGAATATCTATACGGATGATTTCGGAATGGTATGGGTGTTTACGGATGGTATGGGTGTAACCCTGGTAAATCCAAAGACATCAGCCAAGCAATGGCTGTTTGCCGACCAGCAAGATCCTATGGATCGCACCACCTCCGACAGTTTCTTCATCACCCAAGATGAAAACAAGACTCTATGGATTGTGCCGAATGGAGGTACCTTCAGCTACTTCGACCGCAAAGCCGGCAAACTGGTACCTTATCTCCTGAGGAGCAACTCTTCAGGCAACTACCGCGTGCCTAAAATCGGAAAGCATTTCCTTTCCGACCAGGGAATCCTCTGGATAGCAGGTACCCACGATCTTACCCAGGTAGCCTTCAAGAACCATACGTATCGCTTAAATAAACTGGAGAATGGAGAAGCAGAAGTACGTGCACTCTGCAATACTCCAGAAGGATACCATTGGACCGGTTATGCGAATGGTGTCGTGCAAATAACTGACAGCAAGTATCAAACCGTAGGTTATCTGGCTCCAGGCGGTCAAATTGTACCTAACCAGGTGCCTTTCTGTCCATATCCAGTATATTCAATCTTCAGTGATACACGGGGCAGGATATGGATAGGAACCAAAGGCGACGGACTCTATGTCCGGTCGCATGAAGGCGTAAGCCATTACGAGCACAATCCAGCCAACAAGGCATCGTTACCACACAACGACATTTATGATGTGGTAGCAGACCGCCATGGCAGAATATGGGTAGCCACCTATGGTGGCGGACTGGCTCTTGCCCAAGAAGGCGAAACAGGTCTGTTCTTCTACAACAGGAACTTTGGCTTGCCATGGTCTAAGAATAGTTTTGCCGATATACGACGCATTTTCTGTACCCCTACAGGAGAAATTCTGGTAGGTACCACAGACGGTCTCATTACATTCGGCGATAACTTCAGGAATCCGCAACAGATCAAGTTCTATCAAACCTGCTATATTCCCAACGATACCACATCATTGGCAGCCAACGATGTCAACTTTATCCTAGAGCATAGCAATGGCAAGACCTACATCTCTCAGTTAGGAGGAATTCTGGAAAGTATCGTCACCAAGAAACTGCTGCAGGACAACTTGAAAACAAAGTATTTCAAGAATATCAACTATAATGAAGGTATCGTGCAAAGCATGATAGAAGATAACGAGGGCAACCTATGGGTGATCCGTGAGTCGAGTATCGACAAATGTAATCTGAAGACAGGAAAGACCACCGTCTTCGGTCCGAACGACTTCGATTACAACATCTCCTTCACCGAGGCTCGCCCTACCCATGATCCAGCCACGAATGACATCTCCGTAGGAACCCCATTCGGATGGCTGACCTTCAATCCAGCAACCCTGAAGAAGAGTCAATACCAGGCTCATATCATCTTCACTTCGCTGCACTTTACCGGCGAAAGCGAGTCTATCCCTATCCTGCATAGCAAGAAGATCGTGATTCCAGCCAACAAGCGAAACCTGACCATCAGCTTCGCTTCGCTCGATTATTCACGTAAGTATCAGGTGAAATACCGCTATCGCCTGGAGGGACATACTTCTCCAGGAAAATGGATTGACAATGGTAGCAGCAATACTATCGGCTTCAACCGAATCTCACAGGGAGACTATATTCTCAAGGTATCAGCCACCAACTCCCATGGTGTATGGAGCAAGTACATTGCAGAACTTCCTATCGAGGTACGTCCTACTTTCTGGGAAAGTGTATGGGGCAGACTCACCCTGCTGCTATTGCTCGCTGCGGTAGTGGCAAGTATCTTCTACTCCTATAACAGGAAGCAGCGTGAAAAGCTGGAGCACGAAATGAGTCTGATGAAGAACGACTTCTTCAGCGATGCCAGTCATAAGTTGCGCACCCCGCTGACCCTGATTGGCGGACCGCTGCAACACGTCCTGGACACCGAGCATGGTATCACCCGAAACAGTAGGGAAATGCTCGTCATTGCCCTGAAGAACTCAAGAGAAATGCTGAATATGCTCAACAAGGTACTGAGATTCGACGATAATACCAACTTCCTGGTCAACGGCGGACTCAACGAAAACGTCAATGAGGAAGGCAATGAGATGGAAAAAGTTGAAGGCGAAATAGACGACACCCCGTATCCAAGTACCTGAAGGAGTTGGAAGAAGAAAAGAAGAAAGAAAAGGCAAAGCACGAAGAGGAGGAAAACCAGAAGGGTACCGCCCCTGACAAACCAAGCAAGAATCTCACCATTCTTGTTGTGGAAGACAACTCCGACCTGCGCCTATATCTCAGCAGCGTACTCGAAGAAAAGTACAATGTGCTCCTGGCAGAAAACGGCAAGGTGGGTCTCTATAAGGCTCGCACAGAGATGCCAGACTTTATCCTCACCGATGTAACCATGCCTGTGATGGATGGTATCACGATGATACGTGAAATCAAGCAAGACCGTACCATCTCGCATATACCTATCATCATCCTCTCGGCAAAAGCCAGTGTGGAAGACCAGCTGAAGGGGTTCGAACAGGGAGTGGATGGATATCTTACGAAACCATTCTCTACCTCCTACCTGATAGGACGTATCGAGGCAGCCATCAACAAACGCAAGGCTACGCAGACAGACATAGCCAAGATGATGAAGCAGAACGGAAAAGTTGGATATGCTGGAAAGACTGAAAATTCAGGAAATGCCGAAGCAGCAGAAATCTTCCAAGCAGCTACAGAGCCTAGGAAGACGCTCAGTGAACTGAACTTCGATATCCAGGAAAAGGAAAGACTGGCAGAGGAGAAAAAGTCGGAACTGAAGAGCTATGCATTCATGGAAAGTCAGATCAACGACAAGACCATGGGCAGAATTCTGAAGTATGTGACCGACAATATGGGCAGTCCAGACCTGAAGATAGACGACATCGCTGATGCCATCGGTATGAGCCGAAGTGTACTCTACAACAAGATCAAGCAAGCTGTAGGTATGACACCAATCGACTTCGTGCGCCATATCCGAATCATGAGAGCCTGCGAATTGCTGCAGCAGACCAATGATCCGCTTACCAGCATCGCTTTCGAAGTAGGCTTCAGCGACCCTAAGTACTTCTCTAAGGTATTCAAGAAAGAACTGGGTATTGTTCCTAGCGAATATCGCGAACGAACCAAGGAATAAAGCAATAAGAGACAGAAACCTGTACTCTATAAGGCTACACACGAGAATAGGCAGAGCAAAACGTTCTGCCTATTTTTGTGTCTATTCGGTAAAAAATAGCGTATAAACAGCCATAAAACCGTCCCAAAAATAAAAAAAAGAGAGCAAAAACGGGATTTTTAACACTTTTTTAACGCAAAAAAAAAAAAATTAACGTTGTATATAATACAACTTACAAAAAAAATGTGTAACTTTGCACCAAGTTCTTAGAAAAGTTAAATGATAGATTAATCGTAAGGCTTCTCTCCTATTTTATATTTTGAGTTAGGAAAGAAGACGAAAGAGTCCGGGGATTGTGAAATTCCCGGACTCTTTTTATTTCACCCAACCACCTATATCCCCCTATGCACCTTACAAATGATAACTCAAGCTATTTTTTTAGAAAATTTATGCAAACTATTTACTATTTCTAAAAGAAAAATAGTACCTTTGCAAAATAATAATGATTCGGCGACAAAGGATATTCTCCAATGTCTAAGAAAAAGGGATAGAAATAAACATAAAATTAGATACAAATAAAAAATGAGAACCGTTTACGAATTCTCCGTTAAGGACAGAAAGGGAAAGGAAGTTTCCCTCAAAGAGTACGCTAACGAAGTACTGCTTATCGTTAACACAGCTACCAAGTGTGGCTTTACTCCTCAGTATGAGGAACTGGAAAAGCTCTATGAGACATACCACCAGCAAGGCTTCGAGATACTCGACTTCCCATGCAATCAGTTTGGTCAGCAAGCTCCTGGTACTGATGAAAGCATCCATCAGTTCTGCAAACTTACATACGGCACAGAATTTCAGCGCTACAAGAAGATCAAGGTAAATGGTGATGATGCCGCTCCTCTCTTCAAATTCCTCAAGGAATGCAAAGGCTTCGCAGGCTGGGACGAGACTCATCCACTCTACCCTGTTCTCGACAAGATGCTCTCTGAGGCAGATCCTAACTACAAGGAAAGCGCAGACATCAAGTGGAACTTCACCAAGTTCCTCGTTAACAAGAAGGGTCAGGTAGTGGCTCGCTTCGAACCTACTACCAGCTTCGACGTTATCGCAAAGGCCATTGAAGAGTGGCTTCAGGCATAAAGCATAAAAAAGCCAGCTTACATTCCTGTAGGCTGGCTTTCTTATTTCTTTTTAATCTTTAATCTACCTGAGGTACAGTCTGGAGGAACTTATTGATTTCCTCATCACTCACCCTATAATCATGCAAATCTCCATTGATATAGCTTTCGTATGATGGCATATCAATGAGACCATGACCAGAAAGACAGAAGAGAATCACGGTATTCTTACCCTCTTCAGTTGCCTTCTTTGCCTCACGGATGGTTGCAGCAATGGCATGACAGCTCTCTGGAGCTGGAATGATACCCTCTACACGGGCAAAGAGCATACCTGCTTCGAAGGCTTCTGTCTGGGCTACATCTACACCGTGCATATAACCATCCTTGATCAGCTGAGAGATAATCATGCCGGCACCATGGTAACGGAGACCACCTGCATGGATGTTGGCTGGCTTGAAGTCATGACCCAAGGTAAACATAGGCAACAGCGGAGTATATCCAGCCTCATCACCAAAGTCATATTCAAACTTTCCACGAGTCAACTTAGGACAGCTCTCTGGTTCTGCAGCGATGAACTCGGTATGCTTCTCGCCCTTCAGGTTATGACGCATGAATGGGAAGGCAAGACCACCAAAGTTACTACCGCCACCAAAACAAGCAATCACCTTGTCAGGATACTCACCCGCCATCTCCATCTGCTTTTCAGCCTCCAGACCGATGACAGTCTGATGCAAAGCCACGTGATTCAAGACAGAACCCAAGGTATATTTACAGCCAGGAGTGGTTGTAGCCAACTCAACAGCCTCAGAAATGGCAGTACCCAGAGAACCAGGATGATGAGGATCGCGGGTAATGATGTTCTTACCGGCGCGTGTACTCATACTAGGAGAACCCTCAACGGTAGCGCCAAAGGTACGCATGATGCTGGAACGGTATGGCTTCTGCTGCATGGTAATCTTTACCTGATAAACGGCAGCCTCCAGTCCGTAGAGCTTGGCAGCATAGGAAAGGGCACAACCCCACTGTCCGGCACCAGTCTCTGTAGTAACATTGGTATCCCCCTCCTGCTTGCAGTAGTAGCACTGAGGAATGGCAGAGTTGATCTTATGTGAACCCAATGGTGTAACACTTTCATTCTTGAAGTAGATATGTGCTGTAGTACCCAATGCTTCCTCCAATCCGTAAGCACGGACCAATGGAGTAGAACGGTAGAACGCATACTTTTCCTGTACATCCTCTGGAATGTCTATCCAAGCGTGCTCAGTATCAAGCTCCTGCTTAGAGCACTCCTTATTAAAGATGTGAGACAAGTCGTCTGCACTGAGCGGCTTGTGAGTCTGTGGATTCAACGGTGGCAAAGGCTTATTAGGCATATCTGCCTGAATGTTGTACCACTGAGTAGGGATATCCTGCTCCTGGAGAATAAACTTTTTCTGTCTCATGTATATGTTTTTATTAAATTGTTAATTCTAGCTACAAAAGTACAAATAAAAAATGAAATACAGAAATATTCCCTCGTTTTTTAACGAATTTGATGTATTTTGAGCATAAAATAGGAGTAATTATTATCGTGTAAGGATTATTTAATGTTTTATAAGTGTACTTTTACCAGTTTTAACCCCTACTAACAACAATTATTCCCCCTATTTTTTTCATTTTCTTCGTACCTTTGCATCAGTTTAAACAAAGGCGTTGGGAAACGCTATCATCATCTTTTACTTATACAAAAAATATAAAGCATCGGAATATCTGATAAGAGAATCAGATTTCCAATGCTTTTTTTTATTGATTTCAGTTCACGCTGAAAAAATTGGCAGAAGTTTCACTCCTAGTCATTCACCTTGATCTGAGAAATGAAACTCAGCAGATTCTTTGCCTGTTCCACACTCTTCATATCACGGATGCGAAGGTAGCGCTTGTTGTTCTTTTCCTTCAAGGCACAATCCTGGATATGGGTAGTGGCATAAGCGAGTACACGGGAGAACATCTCGCTGCGATAGAACGGACTGTTCACATTGCTCACAAACTGCAGCTGCATGGTACCCTGCTTGAGCATGATCTTCTCACAACCCAGCGACTTGCCCAGTCGGCGCAGACCTACCACACACATCAACTCATCCGCCTCCCTAGGAACCGGACCAAAACGGTCGATCATTCGCTTGCGGAATTCAGCCACCTCCTCTTCACTCTGCAGATGATCGAGTTCGCGGTAGAGCAGCATTCGCTCAGAACTACCCGGCACGTAGGTATCCGGGAAATAGGTCTCCAAGTCACTCTCCACGGCACAGTCATCCACGAAGTCATCACCCGTGAGCTGTTTTCCTTCATCCATCTCCTGCTGATACAGGTCGTTGAACTCCTCGTTCTTCAACTCGGTGACAGCCTGAGAGAGAATCTTCTGATAAGTCTCGTAACCCAGATCTTCCATGAATCCACTCTGTTCAGAACCCAGCAGATTGCCTGCACCACGAATATCCAGGTCCTGCATAGCCAGATTAAAACCGCTACCCAGGTCGCTGAAGGTTTCCAGTGCTTCCAGACGGCGACGGGATTCCGGAGTAAGACATGCCTTGGGCGGAGCTATCAGATAGCAGAAAGCCTTCTTGTTGCTACGTCCTACTCTACCTCTCATCTGATGCAGGTCGCTCAATCCGAAACGGTGGGCATCATTCACGATGATGGTATTGGCATTGGAAATGTCGATTCCGTTCTCTACGATGGTAGTAGAAAGGAGCAGATCATAGTCGTAATTGATGAATCCCATGATGATCTTCTCCAGTTCCTCCGGCTTCATCTGTCCATGCCCGATGGCTACGCGGCAGTCTGGCACCAGTTTCTCGATGAGCAATTTCAGCTCGGTCAGTTTGGCGATACGGTCGCAGACGAAGAACACCTGACCGTTACGGCTCATCTCAAAATTGATGGCATCGGCAATCACCGACTTGTCGAAGGTGATGACCTCGGTCTGAATAGGATAACGGTTAGGTGGCGGTGTGCGCATGATACTCATATCGCGGGCTCCCATCAACGAGAACTGCAGGGTTCTCGGAATCGGAGTAGCACTCATGGTTAGGGTATCCACATTCACCTTCAACTGGCGAAGCTTTTCCTTGGTAGATACACCAAACTTCTGCTCCTCATCAATGATCAGCAGTCCCAGGTCGTGCCACTGTACTGACTTCGATATCAGTTTGTGGGTACCAATCAGGATATCCACCTTGCCCTCCTTCAGCTCTTCCAGAATGCGCCTGGTATCCTTGGCAGTACGGGCACGGCTCAGATATTCCAGGGAAACAGGAAGTCCCTCCAGTCGATGCTTGAAGGTCTGGTAATGCTGGTAGGCAAGCACCGTGGTAGGCACCAGCACAGCCACCTGCTTTCCATCGCAAGCCGCCTTGAAGGCAGCACGGATGGCAACTTCCGTCTTACCGAATCCCACATCTCCACACACCAGACGGTCCATCGGTCTACCACTTTCCATGTCTTTCTTCACGTCAGCCGTAGCCTTGCTCTGGTCGGGCGTATCTTCATAGAGGAATGAAGCCTCCAGCTCATGCTGCAGATAACTGTCGGCACTATAGGCAAATCCCTTTTCACGCCGGCGTTGCGCATAGAGTTTGATCAGGTCGCGGGCGATATCCTTGATTCGCTTCTTAGCCTTCTCCTTCAACCGGTCCCAGGCACCTGTTCCCAAGGTAGAGAGGCGTGGCGGTTCGCCGGTATCGCTTCTGCGGTATTTACTGATCTTATAGAGCGAGTGGATGCTCACATCCACCTTGTCGTTGTTCTTATACACGATGCGGATCATCTCCTGATAGCTGTCGCCGGTAGGCACACGCACCAGTCCGCCGAACTTTCCGATACCATAATCCACATGAACGATGAAGTCGCCATAATCCATCTCCTGCAACTCCTTCATGGTGAGCGCCATCTTTCCGGCTCTTGCCGAGTCTGAACGGAGGTTGTATTTATGGAATCGGTCGAAGATCTGGTGATCGGTAAAGAAGCAGGCATGCTTCTCATGGTCCACAAATCCCTCGTGGATGGTTTTCTCTACAGGGGTAAACCGGATCTGATACCTTTTCAGCTCCTCACTGTCGAAGATATCCTTCAGTCGTTCCTGCTGCTTCTGGCTGTCTGCCAATATATATAAGGTATAGCCCTGAAGCTGATAATCTTCAAGAGTCTGGGCGAGAAGATTGAAATTCTTGTGGAACAGCGGCTGCGGTGCCATATCAAAAGCGATGAGAGCCTGGTTATCGCCCTTGGCAATCAACAGATGCTCCTGCTTCCTGGCAACCTCACTCTCTGGCTGCTTGCCGAATTCGATACGTACGTGTTCAACCAGCGCATGCTGAAAACCTGAAGCGGAAACGAGATTCAGCTCAGCCTTCATCTCCCTTCTTATCTTCTCAGCCTCCATCTCGGTGGCACCTTCCAGCTGTTCGGTCAGACTCTGGGAAGAGAAACCGTCCTTGTAAATCTGCTCTATGCGGTCGTGCAGCAGCGTGTAGTCATTCATCACCACGAGTGCATCCGCATCCAGGAAATGGAGGAAGCACTGCTTCACGCTCTGTTCGGCAGCAAGTTCCGGAACGATTTCGATGGCATCACGCTTATCCTTCGAAAGCTGGTCTTCGATGCTGAAGGTGCGGATGGTATCAATCTCATCACCAAAGAAATCGATACGAAACGGATATTCGCAACTGTAGGAATAGACATCGAGGATGCTTCCACGAACGGCAAACTGTCCCGGTTCATAGACGTAATCAGTCTCCTGAAGTCCGAAATCACGCAACTGACGCACGATATCTACCTGTGCAATCTGTTGTCCGACAGTAAGTTTGAGGATTCTCTCATCCAGAATCTGCTTGGAAACCACGAGCTCAGCCAGGGCATCCGGATAAGAAACGATATAGATCTGCTTGCCAGCCGACAATCGTGCCAGCACTTCCGTTCTCAGGATTTCGTTAGCCGCATCCCGCTGACCATACTTGATGGCGCGTCGGTAGCTGGAAGGAAAGAAGAAGACGCTCTCCTGTCCCAGCATCTGCGTAAGATCATGATAGAAATACCCCGCTTCATCAGCATCATTGAGCACGAAAAGCACGGTGCGCTTCATCTTAGCCTGCAGCGAACCGAAGAACACCGATGCAGAAGAGCACACCAATCCCTGAAGAAAGACAGAATGAACCGACTTCTTCTTCAATAAATCAAAGAGGGCATTCGCCTGTGGCGAACGCCCGTATAGTTTTGCAATTTCCTGTAATGTCACTTTTACTTCAATTTCGGATATTTCTTGAACCATCCATCGAGACGCAGTCTCATCACGCCGAAGAAAGCCTCTCCAAAGATACCGCCACTCATCTTGCTCACTCCCTCACGGCGATTCACAAAGATAACCGGCACCTCCTTGATCTTGAAACCAATCTTATAGGAAGTGAACTTCATCTCAATCTGGAAACCATAGCCCTTGAAGCGGATGGCATCAAGATTGATAGTCTCCAATACCTTGCGGCGATAGCAGACGAATCCTGCTGTGGTATCATGTACCTTGAAACCGGTAACGAAACGCACGTACTTGGAAGCGAAATAGCTCATCAATACGCGACCGATAGGCCAGTTCACCACGTTGACACCCGAAACATAACGGGAACCGATGGCTACATCGTAGCCCTCATCGTGGGTAGCCGCATAGAGGCGAGGCAGATCATTAGGATCGTGGCTGAAGTCGGCATCCATCTCGAAGATGAAGTCATAACCCTGCTTCAGCGACCATTTGAAGCCCATGATATAGGCTGTACCCAAGCCCAGCTTACCCGAACGCTCCAGGATATGGAGACGGTCGGCAAACTCATCGGCCATCAGCTTCTTAACGATGTCTGCAGTTCCGTCCGGACTACCGTCATCGATAACAAGGATGTCGAATTTCTTCTCCAGGCCAAAAACGGCACGGATGATTTTCTCTATATTTTCCTTTTCGTTGTATGTAGGAATGATTACAATACTGTCACTCATAATGTTCTAATTTAATATATTTATTGGTCAGGATTCTCCACGAATCCCTGATATTCCTTCACCAGTCCACTCATGATGGCATCATAGCTCTTGGTCATCTGGTTCTTGATATTCTCAGGTCCCTTGCCAATCGGCTCAATCGGTTCATGGATAGTGAGCTTCAGCGGATGCCAGAATGCCCAGTAGATATCCTTCATGCGGGGCTTGACGTCGAAACTGCCATTGATGGTAAGCGGGCAAACCGGCAACTGCAATTCGTCGGCAAGCATGAAGGCACCTCGGCGGAACACACCCATGTGACCGGTAAAGCTACGGGCACCCTCCGGGAATACCACCAGCGACATACCCTCCTTCAATACCTCGCGCGCCCTGTCATAGGAAGCACGGATCTTGGATGGTCCGCTCTTGTCGATAAAGATATGATGTGCATACTCGCAAGCCAAACCTACCAGAGGAATCTTGCGGATGCCCTTCTTCATCATCCACTTGAAGTTACGTCCCAGGAAGCCGTAGATCAGGAAGATGTCGAAAGCACCCTGATGATTGGCAACAAACACATAACTCTGATTCTTCTTCAGATGTTCCCTACCCTCTACCTTCACCGGCAGGAGAAGGAGACGGATCCACAGGATAGACCACCACTTGCCGGGATAATATCCCCAGAAGTGACCATTGCCCAGTCTGCAGCCTATCACGGTAGTAAGACTGGTAAGAATGCTCGCCAAAACAAGAATCGGCAAACATATCAAAAGCTGATATAATCGATATAAGTATTTCATAATCGCAATTTCATGAATGATTGGAAGATCGTAATTTGATCATCTTATTTTCGTTTCAATGTGATGACTACTATTTCAGGAGTGGCTCCGATGCGGATCGGAATGGTTCCTCCCAATCCGGCTGTGGTATAGAGCTGGCATCCCTCGCGCTCATAGAGTCCGTAATCGAAAGCCGAGAACATAGACGGGCGCAAGCCGAGAACAGAAACCTGTCCGCCATGGGTATGTCCGCTCAGGGTAAGCTGTGGAGCCACCAGCACGCTGTCCTTCGAACCATATTTCTCGTTGATACGCGAAGGCGTCATGTCTTTCCACATCTCCGGAATATGCTGGAGCATCAGCACAAACTGTCCTTTCTTTATACCGTAGAGTGCCTGTGCCACCTCTGCCCGCGAAGGCTTCTTGAAGTTTTCGGTACCGGCTACATAGATGGAATCCTTGCCGCGATGCAGCACGAAGTGCTCATTCATCAGCAGATGCCATCCCATCTCCCGTTCCGTCTGCTGCACCTTTTCTTCTATCCTGCGGATTTCTGCCTCGTCATCCACATTCATATAATAGGTGTAATCGTGATTGCCCAATACGCTCACCACGCCATCCTTCGCCTTGAGACCACTCAATGTCTTCTTGAAAGGAACCAGTTCCTCCGGTCTCACATTCTGCAGATCACCCGTAAAGCAGATTAGGTCGGGATACTGGGCGTTGATGCTATCTACATCCCGCTGAGGCATGTGTCTGCGCCATCCATAATAGGAACCTACATGGATATCACTGAAATGCACGATGCGGTAACCCTCAAACGCCTCAGGCAGATCGGGCACATAGACCGTGAGATGCTTCACCTGAAACTGTCGTACCCCCATCGTAAAGCCATAGACGAAACTGAAGAAAGCCCATACGGCAAGGAAGATTCCTACCAGTTTTCCCCAGTTGCGTGCCCGATGCACACTGCCTCTAAACCTGCCATCCCCTTTTTTTGCCTTGAAGCGGCGGGAGAGCTTCATACATTCCCATCCCACAAAACTGACGAAGGCAAAGACAAACTGCGGAACAGCCAGCAGTGCCATCATGCCAAACCAGATGTCTATGAACACCGGATTGGCAGGCAGGAAGTCAGGCTCCAGGGTGAGATAGGCTGTGTATCCTATCACGATGGCAGCAGGCAACCAATATAGTATCTTTCGTTTTCCCTTAGGAATATGCAGGTATTTCCGGTCTATCCAGAGATAGGGCAATACCGTAAGCACAATCACGGGAATCAATAATCTAGCTATCATTGTTAAAAACTATCTTTTTTATCTTCTCTAACTTCTGATTACTAACATCATCTTCTCACCTTCTATTTCAGCAGGCTCGACTGCAGGAACCTTTTCATCAGTTCCACGGGAACGCCCCTGCGGCGGGCATAATCCCTCAGCTGGTCATCCCCGATCTTACCCAATTCGAAATATCTAGCCATGGGATGAGCGAACATCAGTCCCGACACACTGGCATGGGGTGTCATCATTCCGCTTTCCGTGAGTCGGATGCCCACCTGCTTCATATCGAGAAGCTGGTCGATGAGGAAATTTGCACTCGTATCCGGCAGCGAAGGATAACCGATGGCTGGTCGGATGCCCTGATACTCCTCCCTAAGCTGCTGTTCGATGGTAAGATGTTCTTCCGGTGCATAGCCCCAGTAAGTCTTTCTTACCTCTTCGTGCAGTTTCTCGGCAGTAGCCTCTGCCAGTCGGTCGCTCAGGGTCTGTGCCATCATGTTGAGATAATCATCGTGCCGGTAGGCATCCATGATTCCTCCATCTACCGTAGAACAGAACACCCCGATCTGGTCTTTCTCCCCGTGAGCCAGCGGACGGATGAAATCAGCCAGACAGAGATTCGGTGCGCCCGGAGCAGATGGATGCTGCTGGCGGAGCATCGGAAAACGGAGCTGCTGATCCAGAAACAGGATATCATCCCCATCGCTGTTGGCATCGAATAGCTGGAAGATGGCATGGCAGTGAAACCTGTCCTCCCAGGAGGCAAGCATATCCAGCGCTTCCTGCCTCATCTTTTCCTTGTCGCAGCGTGGTTTTCCGCTCAATCCCCAGGCATGGTAGAAATAGAGCCAGTTGATATAAGGCACCAGCTCTGATATTCTGTATTGCCTAATGATTCTATCTTTTGTCATAAGTCAACTCCTCACCACGGTAAGCTGCATCAAAGGCACCCTTGTTATAGACAAGGTGACCATTGCAGAAGGTCTGCTCCACCTGCCACTGATATTCATGTCCCTCCATCGGACTCCACTTGCACTTGCTCTGGATGACATCCTTTGTAACGGTCCATGGAGAATGAGGCTTCACGATGACGATGTCTGCCTGATAACCCTTGCGCAGGAAACCACGCTGGGCTACCCGGAAGAGCTGAGCCGGCTGATGCGCCATCAGCTCAACCATCCGTTCGATGGTAAGCACGCCTTCATCTACCAGTTCCAGCATGGAAACGAGCGAGAACTGCACCATCGGCATACCCGAAGCCGCCTTGGCACATCCCCCCTGCTTGTCCTTCCACTCGTGTGGAGCATGGTCGGTACCGATGGTGGCAATGGTTCCGTCGTTGAGCGCCTTGCGCAAGGCATCACGGTCTGCCAGGGTCTTGATGGCAGGATTGCACTTGATGAGCGCCTTCTTCGTAGCATAGTCGGCATCCGAGAAGACGAGATGGGCTATCACCGCCTCTCCTGTAATCTGAGGAAGAGGAATGCCATCTCCGGAATGCTCATTCGCCTTTCCGTTCTGATGAGCGAAGAGTTCCAGCTCCCGGGCTGTCGTAACATGGGCGATATGCAGACGGGTACCAAACTCGCGGGCTAATTCCACTGCGAGTTTGCTGCTCTCATAGCATGCCTCTTCGCTGCGGATTTCCGGATGATGCTCCACGGCAGGATCCTCTCCGTACTTAGCCTTGGCCTCTGCCATGTTGCGGTTGATGATTCCGGTATCCTCGCAGTGCGTCATCACCGGCAGGTTCAGATCCTTAGCCGTCTTGAAAACGCGCTTCAGCGATTCCATCTTATCCACCAGCATATTACCGGTGCTGGAACCCATGAAGAGCTTGATGCCTGGCACATGGTGCATATCCAGCTGGGCAAAGGAATCCACGTTGTCATTGGTGGCACCATAGAAGAAGCTGTAGTTTACATGACTCTTCTCTGCGCCCAGCTTTCTCTTGTCATTCCACACCTGCAGTTCGGTAGTCTGCGGCACGGTATTGGGCATTTCCATATAGGAAGTCACGCCGCCATAGGCAGCCGCGCGACTCTCACTCTCGATGTCCGCCTTGCGGGTAAGTCCCGGCTCACGGAAATGAACATGGTCATCTATTACACCCGGCAAAACGAAACACCCCGTAGCATCCACTACTTCATCGTAGATGCCACGGGGACCCATGCCTTCAAATATATCTGAAATCACTTCACCATCGACTAGAAGATCGCCCTGAAATGAGCGACCTTCATTGACAATAGTTCCGCCTTTAATTAACATTTTAGACATAGTATTTTTTTTTCTAAACTTTGAATTTACTCTTTTGCTTCAGGAATGCTTGGCTTCGCCAGCTCGTTAGGCGTTGGTGCAGGAGCCGCATTCGGATCGGTCTGCGGAGCCGCCATCTGTCCAGCCTGCATGCTTGGATCCATCTGCGCTTCGTGGGTACCGTTCATAATAGCCTGGTTTTCCTGTGCTTTCTGGTAGTAGTCCTTTACGTATGGATCACTCTTGAAGTGCTCTGTAGCCTTGCTCATGATATCCTCTATCCATGGCGAAAGCATCGGATACTGGTTGCCCATGGTTACGAGGAAGAATACGCCTGGTCCCAAGACATTCTCGAAGTTGTCGGTAATGAAGGTAGTCACCAGCTTGTCCTCCTGCTCGGAGAGTTTCATCGCCTCAGCATTCAGTTGGGCAGTCACCGCCTGCATATCGCTTCCATTCATGATGGCCTGGTCGTGCTTATGCACCAGTTCCCGCTGCTGGCTCTGCAGCTGCTGGTATTTCTTGAAGAATCCGAAGAGCTTATCGTTGAGTGGCGTTCCACTTACTACCTGCTGTACATCGTCGAGTTTCACGGTAATGCTTCCCGCCTCCAGCACCAGCGGCAGAACAGGCTCATCGTCCATGAAGACATTCGCCATTCTTGCAGAATCTACCGTTCCCTGGAAATGGAACTGTCCATGTACCACATCACAGGAGTCGATCTTGCTGAATTCGTTATTCTTTAAGATTTGAAGGTAGAGCATACGACCATCCAGGGTACTCACGTTGGAAGTACCCGAAATATCGTAGCTACTGGCGCATGAGGTAAGCGCCACCAAGGTGATAAGTGCGTAAAATATCTTATTCATAAGCTTTATAATTCACATTCAGTGAACAAAAGTACAATCATTTCTTGAAGTACCGAAATAAATTGATGCAATTTAATTGAATATTACAAGTATTTATGTTTTATTTGCATTCTTCCCCCTTCATTTCGTGCGAAATGCGGAAGGTGGTGTAGAGTTCCAGGATAGATGCCACCAGCATCACCACGATCCACTTGCCGTAGAAGATGGAGTAAAAGAGCTGCGGATTGCCCAGCCATTTCTCGGTAAAGGTATAGACCGTATCCACCATCGAGATGCCGGCAAAGACAAAGAGGATGTTGGCTACATTCTGGATGCGCTTCAGGCGATGGATGACAGTCGACTTGCCCTCATAGGTCTGCATCGACTGGATCACGCTGAAGAGCACGGTGCCCAGAAGGAACACCCAGCTCGTGGTTTCCACCAGCGAAGGATAAATCTGTTTCAGCACAAAGCTGCACGCACCGACAACCATCAGCACGCCGCCCAACAAAAACAAAGCACTCTGTATTTTATTCAACTGTTTCATCTTTCTTACTTTCTTTTTCTGTTCGTTCACACCTTATTATATATAGATAGCGTTATATAGATTGCGTTACCGGATGGAATCCTTGTCCTCCTCGTTTTCATCTATTTCCACCGAACCGGGCAGATCCGTGCTCAGCACGAAAATATCCTCATTGTCAGCCTTCATGAAGTAGCGTTCGCGTGCTATCTTGCCGAAGACTTCCGGTCCCTTGCGCATCTCCTGCAGGATGCGGAGATCCCGGTCATACTCCGTTCTGTACTTTTCTATCTCAGAACGCAGCGTGGCTATCTCTATCTGATACTTGATATGCTGGCGGATGCTATTGTCGTCAATGACACCCACTATCAAAACACCCGCAATTATCACTATAAGATATTTATAGTGAGCGAGATAATTCCATATAATACTTAACTTTTGACTCATTAATTTCCGAATTTGTTTGCAAAGATAATATTTTTTTGTTATCTTTGCATCACAATTAAGAAAAAATAATGTAAGTGAACGTATATTCAAGCAAAAAAGAATGGAAGAATACATAGTTTCGGCTAGAAAATACCGTCCGATGACCTTTGATTCGGTGGTTGGACAGAGTGCGTTGACTACCACATTGAAGAATGCAGTGAAGAGTGGCAAGCTTGCCCACGCTTATCTTTTCTGCGGTCCGAGAGGTGTGGGAAAGACCACCTGTGCCCGCATCTTTGCCAAGGCAATCAACTGCGAGCACCCTCGTGAGGACGGCGAGGCATGCAATACCTGCGAGAGCTGCCAGGCTTTCAATGAGCAGCGCTCCTACAACATCTTTGAGCTGGATGCCGCCAGCAACAATGGTGTCGATCAGATCAAGACCCTGATGGAGCAGACACGCATCCCGCCTCAGGTAGGCAAATACAAGGTGTTCATCATCGACGAGGTCCACATGCTGAGTGCCGCCGCCTTCAATGCCTTTCTCAAGACCCTGGAGGAGCCGCCATCGCACGTGATCTTCATCCTCGCCACCACCGAGAAGCACAAGATCCTGCCTACCATTTTGAGTAGATGCCAGATCTACGACTTCGAGCGCATGACCGTACCCAACACCATCGCCCACCTCAAGATGGTGGCAGAGAAGGAAGGCATCCAATACGAGGAGCAGGCGCTTGCCGTCATCGCCGAGAAGGCAGACGGAGGTATGCGAGATGCCCTCTCCATCTTCGACCAGGCTGCCAGCTTCTGCCAGGGCGACATCACCTACCAGAAGGTGATAGAAGACCTGAACGTGCTCGACAGCGACAACTACTTCAAGCTCGTGGACCTCGCCCTGGAGAACAAGGTGAGCCAGATGATGCTGCTGCTCGACAATATCCTGGGCAAGGGATTCGACGGCGGAAACATGATTCAGGGACTCGCCCAGCACGTACGCAACGTGATGATGGCGAAGGATACCCAGACCCTGCCGCTGCTGGAAACCAGCGAAGAGCAGAAGGCAAAATACGTGGAGCAGGCAAAGAAGGCACCTACACCTTTCTTATATAAGGCACTCCAGCTGATGAACAGCTGCGATGTACAGTACCGACAGAGTTCCAACAAGCGACTGCTCGTAGAGCTGACCCTGATACAGATTGGTCAGATTACCCAGCCGGAAGACCAGGATGTGCCTAGTGCGGGGCGTACGCCCCACAGACTAAAATCCCTGTTTCAGAAAATCGTTGCCCAGCTTAAGCCTGCCTCTCAGGGTGCAGGTGCCGGGCAAGAGAGCGGCAGCAAGGCTCCTGTACGGGAAGCACAGCCTGTCGCTGCAGCTACTGCTGCGCCTATATCAACAGTGAGAAAAGGCTCACAGGTAAAACTGAAAGGCATCGGCATGAGCTTCGCCAACCTGGAGAAGACGGAGCAGAACAGTCAGCGCATCTACAATCCTATCGACCAGCTCAAGGAAGAAACACCGGCATCAACCGGAGCTGCCGCCAACCACGACCAGCCTTTCACCCAGGAACAGGTAGAAGGCCAGTGGATCAGCATGTGTCTGAGAATGCAAGGCATCAAGGACTTCATCGGACTTGCCAATCGCATGAAACCGATCGTACCTACCATCACCGACTTTCCGCATATCGAGGTAGTCATCGACAACAAGCTGCTGCTCGACGACGTGGTCAAGATCAAGGGAAGAATCCTGCAGACCTTCAGAATCGGCTTGAACAACAGCCAGGTAACCCTCGACTACCGTCTGGCAGAATCGGATGAAGTAACCCGAATCCTCTCCAAGCGAGAGATACTTGAGAATATGATAAAGGAAAACCCTGCCATCGGCAAACTGACCCAGGATCTACGGTTAGTCATGGCATAAACAAACAGAATAGTAAGACAATAATGGCAAGAAGACTTAGAAAGAAGCGTATAGCCGTGATACTGCTCACGTTTACAGCCCTTATCGGATGGACCACCCACAGCTGCGTATCGCGCTGCACCTCATCCGACAAGGAGAAATCTGCAGATTCACTGCCTACGGTACATATCAACGATTCCATCACCAATGCCCTCACCGAGGGAAAGGCATACCAGGAGATGGATTCTGTCATCGAGAGATACCTCAAGAGATGGGAAATCAACGGTGCCCAGCTCGTCATCACCCGCAACGACTCCCTGCTCTATGCCCGTGGATTCGGATGGGCAGACAAGGAAAGGGGTATCCGTATGGAACCCAACATGCTGATGCGCTTTGCATCCGTTTCCAAGCTCATCACGGCTGCCGGCATCATGAAACTCGTAGAGATGAAGAAGCTGCGCATGGGCGACAAGGTGTTCGGACAGAAGGGCATCCTCTGCGATACCACCTATAACAACAGTATCAAGGACCAGCGCTACTACAACATCACCGTAGAACAGCTGCTGCGCCACCAGGCAGGTTTCAACAACTATGCCGGCGACCCGGTATCCTCCACCCGCTACATCATGATGCAGAACCACCTCACCACCCCTCCCGACCACCCTACCCTGCTCAGGATTCTCCTGAAGCGTCATCTGGGTTATACGCCGGGCGAGGGCAAGTGCTACAGCAATCTGGGCTATATGATTCTCTCGATGATCGTGGAGAAGAAGAGCGGAATGAAATACGAGAACTTCATCCAGAAGTATGTGCTCCAGCCAGCCGGCTGTTTCGACATGCACATTGCGGGCACCTATTACAAGGACCGCCGTCCTAACGAGACGAAGTATTACATGCATCAGGGCAGCATTCCGGTATATGAGTACAACAACAGCGGCAGGATGGTAGAGAAGTGCTATGGCGATACTGATCTTCCCCGACTTTCGGGAGCAGGAGCCTGGTGCGGTTCGGCAGCCGAGCTGTCGAGATTCATTGCGAGCATCGACGGCATGCCTCATGTCAAGGATATCCTGAGCAGGAAGAGTGTGCAGTTTATGACGCAGGAGCAGCCTGACCATCAATACTCCATCGGCTGGAACTACACGCCGAAGAGCAACCGCCCTTGGATCCGCACGGGTTCCCTTGCCGGCACCTCTGCGCTGATTCTGAAATATCCCGACGGTCAGTGCTGGATTCTCATCACCAACACTTCCACCTGGAAGGGTCATGGCTTCAGCAACGACACCATGGCATTCTTCGAGAAGCTGCGCAAGAAATATATGCCGCAGATGCCAAAGCGTGATCTCTTCCTGTAAAAAGGACAGAGGGATGTTTTACCACAACCAGTATTTAAAGAAGCGTATGGATTCATTATTTCTATTTCAGTTTTCATGCTTCATATTCATGCTCATCAATGCCTTCATCGTAGCACTCTCTCATCTGCATGTAAGATGGGAGAACAAGCGGTATGAGCGTTCAACATCCTCCTCTATACCCCCTGCTTCTCGCTCATCTCCATAGGAATCTACAACATAGAAACCACCCGTGCCAACCTCAGAAAGATGACGGGGAAACGACAAGGGTCTATATGCCACGATGAAAAGGTGGCGTATAGACCCTTGATTATATGGTGACATTCGTAATCTACATCTCCGCTTTCTGTTTTTTATGAATTGCTCAGATTCTTAATGATTTCCAAAGACAGCTGGGTAGCTTTGGCAACCTGTTCGGCAGAAAGTCCCATTGCCAGCATATTCTTAGCTATTTCCAGGGCTTTCTGGTTCATACCTTTTTCCATACCTTTTTCCATACCTTCCTTCATACCAATTTCCTTACCCTCAGCTATGCCTTCACGCTTAGCAGTGTCTACGGAATTCTTGATGTCGCGATATGCCATCTTGCTGGTCTCGTACTCCCTCATTTCCTGCGGAGTAAACTTGGCTATCTCGGCTTCCTCGAAGAGGCGGTCGAAAACCTTGTCGCACAGCTCCTTCGGGCGCTGGGTAAGCTTATAGAGGTTCTTCAGTGCATAGAGCCACTTCTCGTAGAGCGTATCCAGTTCTTCCAGGGGTTTGTTGAACTTGGAAATCTCTACATAGATATATTCGAGCTTGTCGTAAAATACTTTATGGGTAGCTGTGTCGCACAACTGCACATGATGGCGGATTTTCTCCTTGTCGAATGCATCCTCGTTCATGCTGAAGTTGAGCAGGGCAACGGTATAGACATGATTGAGTCTGAAATCCCATTCACTCCCCTTTGGTGCCTGTTCACGGATAGGGAAGGTTGAGTAGAAAAGGGCGCGATCCTTGAAATACGTCTGGTAGGCATTCTGCATTTCTACGATGAACTTCTCGCCGTTTTCGCCCTCGCAATATACATCAAAGATGGCTCTGCGGTCGGTATAGACATCTCCCACGTGCTCCGGGTTCAGATACGACACGTCCTTCACAACCTGTTTGCCATTAAACAAGCTGTTGAGGAAGCAAATGAGCAAATCCTTGTTCATTGCTGTTCCGAAAATTCGCTTGAAACCGAAGTCGGTCAGCAAGCTGATGTATCTTTCTTCTACCTGCTTCATAATCATCTGTTTTAAATATCCATGCCGCAAAGTTACGACTTTATTTCCATATCTGCAAGGGATTTCTGGGAAAAGTTACGGAAAAAGTGAGAGATTGCGTTTTTTATGTAACAGGACAAGGGTCTATATGCCACGATGAACAGGTGGCGTATAGACCCTTCTTACTTTCCGGTATCCTTGATACTCCCCCAACCTGCCAAAACATACAGGTTGGGAGAATTTCATGAGATGCTATGAAGCCAGCAGAGGCTGAAGCTTCGTGGCATCGAAGCAGGGACAGGCTTTCTGCATGCCCGGCAAATCGCGGTGACCCAGAATGGTCTTGATGTCCGGAAACTCACGGTGAAGACGGAGGATGAGAAGCTTCATCGCCTCCTTCTGGGCTGGCGTGCGGGTATCAGAAATGCAACCGCTCGGCGACAAACCACCCTCGTAGCAGATACCGATGGAATGAGCATTGTAGCCCAAGGCATGAGCACCCATCCGCTCCACCGGACGGCATGGATAAACCACACCTTCCAGGGTGATGTAAAAATGATAACCGATGTCGCGCCAACCGTTCACCACCACATGGTCGTGGCGCAACTGCTCCAGAGTGTACCGGTGATTGCAGCGGCTACCGCTGCAATGCACCACAATCATATCAATCTTTCTCATAAGCCGTCCTCCTCACTATAGGGTGCAGGATGATACACCCAGTGCCCCAAGCAGGGCGGTTAATACTGTCACCACAAACTTGATGACCTCATTCAGTGTCTGTCTCTTCTTTTCTGTCATACGCTAAAGATTTTAAAGATTTAAATGAATAAAATGATAACTTACCTTACTATCTTGGTGCCATGGTTCTAAAAATTTACATTGTCACCATCAGAGCCTTCACCATCAGTACTGCCGCCCGTTGTACTGCCGCCCGTTGTACTGCCACCCGTTGTACTGCCACCCGTTGTACTGCCACCAGAGGTATGCTCGCCGTCGGTAGAAGAATCGCCACCTGCAGAACTGTCGCCAGAAGTATTCTGCTTCTTGCTGGCAGCCTTCTTCACCTCCTCAATGTCAATCGTCTTGGCACCCTCCTTCTCAGCCTTCAATGCGGCACGCTGTACTGCACGGGATGCTACCTGTACAAACTCCATATTCTGGAATACAGAATACAGTTCCGGACCTGGAGCATACTGGACGTTGACACCCTTGATATGAGTGTCGCTCTTGAAATCAGCGGCACTGTCAGCACCATCACTGACAATCTGCAGACGGAACTTGCCCAAATCACCAAACTCCACCTGGTTGCCACGCTGAAGTTCCAGAATCAGGTTCTCTACCGCACTCACCAATACCGCAGTGACATCTGCGTAGGTAACCGTGGTCTGCATCGCAATCATCTTAGAGAACTTCTTGAGCGAAGTCTTCTCGTTCACCTGGGCACGGGCATAAAACTTTCCCTTACCGGCATTCTTTCCAAACTTAGAAACGTACTTTACCAAACTGTAATTGACTGCCATAATACTTAAAATTTAAATTGTTATTAAATGTTCGTGCATCGGACTCTTCCCGAATGCAATGGCAAAGTTACGAAACTGGCGAGGGGGCATCTGCACACTTTCGTCCGCTTCCGTCGTCTTCTGCACTCTTTAGCCTTCTTATGTTCACTTTTGCACTCTTTTATCAGGCACGCCAATCGCTCGTAGGAAAGATGAGTATCGTTCATAGGAAAGATGAGTATCGCTCATAGGAGCGACAGACCACGCTGATAGGAATGATGGGTATCGCTGATAGGAGCGGCAGCCACCGCTGATAGGAACGAGGGCTATCGCAGATAGGAGAATTGTAAACCATAGATATGATTGAGTAATCTTGCAGAAAGATGAACTTTTGCACTAGCAGGGAGAAGCGTAAGAAAGCAGTACTAGCAGGGAGAGGTTTAGTCACTACCAGGGTTTTTCACTCCTATTAGAAAGAGGCGCTACCACTACCGAAGATAGAACGATATTCATAAATATCTATCTATCAAGCTGTTATATAGTTATTTTTCTTAATATACTATACCCATATAGCTAATAGGTATACGATTTATACTTAGAATCACAATGCGTAATGCGCAAAAGAAAAAGTTTTTTTTCAAAAATAACAAGTAAAATGCATTTTTGGGGAATAAAATTTGTTTAGGTCAGAATAAATGATTACCTTTGCATCAAGAAAGTTAAGAGAATAGGAATTTCTCAGCTCCTGATGCTTTTGCCAGGGGAGCTACTTTCTAGTGAGGATTTTCCAACTTCGCTCATTGAGTAGGATTAGGGCCTGAAAAATGAGCATTCAATTTAGATCCTTACAAGGCATTATTGTGCCCGATTAATTCGATTTGAATTATCGGCACGGATGCGAAGTAAGGTAAAAAGTCGATGCAGAACGTTCCTAAAGGTCAATGTATGTTGACTTGTTCTCCTCGAAAAAGTTGGAACTTTATTTTAATTCCGTGCCGTATTTCTATAATAACATCAAGAATCTCCTTCCCGGAAGGTGATCCAAACTTAAACAAAATAAAAAGAGTATATGGCAACAAACAATCAAAACCAAAAATCGGAAGAGCCCGAGCCCTTCCTAATGCCTTCTCCTAAACAGGAAAAAGACGTTATTACCATTATGGGGGTACAGGGACTGTCGCACAACGACTTTTCTACCCTCGAACTGAAAATCATGTTGCAGTTAATCAAGATATCCCAGAAATTGATTGACTTCAATATCCGTTTACACATCAATAGAGAGACCTTCATCTTTACTCCGGAACAGCGTGCAGCAGGTCATATCGACCTCTGCATAAAGCTCTCAGAGTTTGATCTGGCAGATACCCGACATGCTTCTCAGTTGCGTAATGCTTTGCTCCAGATGGCCAAACACCCTCTGGAACTAGCTTACAAATTGGGCGATCATACCTTCTACACCCAGTTTGATCACCTTTTTGAATGCAAGGTCTGCCAATATCAGGGCAGATGGTGGGTTAAACTCCGCTATGACCTCCATGTCTTCCGTTTTTTCTTCAGTTTTGACAAGGGCGCCTGCCACATCGACCTGAATGTGGTGCGACAGTGCCGTGGTGCATCGAGCATCAAACTATATCTAATGATGAATTGCTGGGGTGCCAAGGGCTATACCATGGTGAAGCCCGAAAATCTGATGGCTTTGCTGCATGGCAGGAAGGACTACTACAAGACCTGGTCGGCACTCAAGAACAAGGCACTCGACTTTGCCTGCAAGGATCTGAAACGCCTCTACGACCAGAGAATTATCGACCAATACCCTGTATATCAGCCTTTCTATCAATCAGAAGAGGCAGAGACGCATCACCATATGCCCGATCATATCACCTTCACTTTTATAGACCGCGCAAATACGGGCGACACTTCGGGCGGCGCTACAGTTCCTGAGGAATTGCAGGGGGTACGTGCCCGACTGAAATGGCGTCTCTATACACAATATCACGTGGATGAGAAGATTGCAGTTCTAGAAAGCCAGCGCCTGGCACTCGATATGCAGGGAGAGCTGGAAGATTGGTTTCAGAAGAAAGACTACTTTATCCGTAAGTGCCAGCAGGAACATAGAAAGATCAATGTGGGTGCCTATATAGCCAAGGCATTGGATGGCTTTTTAAAGGATCATCATGCATAAAGAAGGCTCTTGCATAGATGACTCTTTGAAGAACACAAATGAGAATATAGATTATGGAAATATCGAATCGTATGTACAGCAAGACGGAATTGGGCTTGCTCTTTTTTCCGGAAGCCACCAGCAAGGCGACAGCTCGCCGCCATCTGATGGATTGGATCAAGCGTTGCATTCCTTTATGGGATGAGTTGAAGAAGCAGGGATACCTGGTTGGCTGCCAATATTTTTCGCCCCGACAGGTAGCTGTAATCTTTGAATATCTGGGAGAGCCGGACGAATGCTGACTATTGCCTGGGGCTGGGGATAACATATCCCCAAAGCATAAAGAGGTTAGGTCAGTTTTTGACGGCGGATTACAAATCCGCCGGAACGCCTAACGGAGGAAAGGACATATCCG